>NZ_DBLZZO010000009.1:0-85273 GCF_057858645.1 Eubacterium sp. | reverse complement strand
CCTGTGGCTTTTAACAATACAAGTGCTGTCGATATTTGTTCTTGTGTGTACCTCATAACATATCAGGCATTACACAGTCCAACTTTTCGTCCGCATGCCCAGCCTATAATTCTAAAAAATTAGAACACAAAATTAATCTGGTAAATGCTATAATGAATATATAATTAAGGTTTAAAAGAATAAATGATGAAAAGGAGATTTTATGAAAAAAGGGTTTAGTATAATCATGGTGTTTGTTACGGTTATGACAATGCTTTTTAGTGGCGTAACTTTTGCTGATGATACGAATGAAAATACAGAAAATAAAACAAAAGAAAGTAATTTTACAAATCTTATAGTATTTGCAAGATTTTCAGATGAAGATGAATTTATAGATAATTCTTATAATGGGGAATCTGTTAGAAAAATTACAGATAATACTTATAACAGTGCATATTTTAATGTTTCGGATTATTATGAAATTGCGTCAAGGGGAAGTCTTAAGATAAATAGCGTGTATTTGTTTAATAAAGGTGGTTCAGTGCAGTTATCTCATCCAAGAGGATACTATGCAGAGTATAGTGAAGAGAATCCTGAAGGTTACAGGGATAACGGAGAGAGAGCAGAGCGTATGTACGAATTAAAAACAGACTGGTCTGAATCTATAAACAGAGCTATATCAGCGGGCAATGTGATTACAAATTATGATGGTACAAAAAAGTACAACTTTTCTGAACTTGATAAAAACAATGATGGGGTAATCGATGCAATCACCATTATTTATAAAAATACAACTCAGAGTATCTCTGTGGGTTGGTCCTCACCTTTGTGGAATTATAGGGATTATGCAGATTACGTAAAAATAAATGCAGATGGAAAAACAATTACAAGTAAAAACTATGTACAGGTGACAAATTCCTATAATTATTTATACAAGGATAATCGGGAAAACGTGACTTTGCCTATGTCAGTGGCAACTCATGAAATGGGGCACATTTTAGGATTTAAGGACTTGTACAATAGTTCAAATAGTTCGCCGGTATATTATATGTCTGCAATGGCAAAGCATATGTCACCTGTGCCACAGTTTATATCTGTAAAAGAAAGAGAAGCAAAGGGGTGGCTTACATCTGACAATGTTAAAACAATTTATCAAAATGGACAGTATACCTTAAAGGAAGCATCGACTAGAGGAGATTCACAGATAGTAGGATACAAATTAAATTTAAAAGGAACCAATAAAACACTGTACTTAGAATATAGAAATTTTGGCACAGGTGGTAATAAGTATGATTGTCAGTCAAAAGAATTGTATAAAACAGATGGAACGAAGCTAAAAGGATTGACAATTGGTTCAGGACTTGTTTGTTATTTGGTGGACAAAGACACAAAATTCCCAAACAATATGGGATGCGTTGCAGGAAAGTGGAATTATGAAACATTAGGTGGCACATATGCAACAAAATCTGATGCACCATTAAAACTGAATCAGAGCTTGGAAATAACCGATGATATGTATGTTGAAGTCACAAACATAACTGATAATCAATTAACATTTAAAATAGAAGGTGATTTTGAAGAACAACAGACTGAAATTAAAGAAATCTCAGACAGGGAAAAATATGATGGAAGGGACGATGGCATAGTAACACCGGTAAAAGATCAGGGAGATACCAATTTGTGTTGGGCATATTCAAGCATTGCAGCAGCAGAATCATCCATTTTGAAAAGTGGAATTGATCCTACAGTAACGAAAGATACATTATCATTAAATCCGATGGCGGCAGCTTATAGAGTTTTTAAGAGAGAAAGCGATCCATTGGGAAATACAGATGGAGACTGGCAATCAGTAAATTATTTGACGCAGTCAGGAGACCCACTAAAAATTGCCAAGTTATATTCAATGTGGTGGGCACCGGTATCGGGTAATGTGGTTACCACAAACCCATATGAAAATCCATCATATAGATTTGAAAATGCAATTCATATACCTGAAAACAAATCAAATCCGGAAGAATACATTAGGTCAATAAAAAAAGCCATAGCAAAATATGGGGCAGTAACATTTCAGTACAACAATGCAAGAGAAACATTATACTACAATCCAAAGAATGAACAGGGCAGTACAATTTCTCCACATGCATGCACAATCATTGGCTGGGATGACAATATTCCATCAGACAAATTTGTGCCAAATGGTGCTACCCAAAAGGGTGGCTGGCTTGTAAAAAACAGTTACAAATCATTGGAGTATTTTTGGCTGTCATATGACAATACAAGCAGTTGTTCTTATGCATTTTCATTTGCACCAAAGGACAAGTATGACTTTAATTATTACTATGATGGAAGCATGGACGATTTCCCATTAAGAAAAGATAAGTCAGTGGCAAATGTGTTTAAAGCAAAAAAATCTGATGATTTAAAAGATGAATATATAAAAGCAGTAAATGTGGCTATTGGTGGTGAAAATGTAACCGCTAAAGTGGAGATATACAAAAATGTAGATTATCCTTATGGCGGACAGGACAATGTACCAGTTTCAGGTGGTTACCTGGCAAATACTACAACGGCGTATTTTGAAAACAGTGGATATGTAACAATAGAACTGAATCAGCCGGTAAAGATTGAAAAAGACCAATGGTTCTCTGCAATAGTAAGTGTTTCAAATGAAAATGGCGACGCCAAAATAATGACTTCATATAAAAATGGCAGAGAAATGTCATATATAAACAACGGTAGTGGATGGACACAACTTAAAAATTATGTAGGAAGAATAAAGGTATACACAAAATTGAAGAACAAAGTGGAGAATCCAACTATAGAAGTGCCTACAACGGAAGCACAAACCACAACTGAAGTGCCTACAACGGAAGCACCAACCACATCAGTGACAACAACATCAGAGCCAACAACAGAAGCACCAACCACATCAGTGACAACAACACCAAAGCCAACAACGGAGGTGACAACTACATCAGTGACAACAACACCAAAGCCAACAACGGAAGTGACAACTACATTAGAACCAACAGCAGAAGCACCAACCACATCAGTGACAATAACACCAAAGCCAACAACGGAAGTGACAACTACATTAGAACCAACAACTGAGAAACAAACTGAGACAACTGTCACAGTAGAACCCACAGCTGAAATATTGACTACAGAAAATACAACATCAGAAACTACTGTAGAAAATCAAACAACTGATGAAACAACATCAGAAAAAGAAACAACTACAACTTTGGGACAGGTTGTAACAAAGGAAAATGAACCAACTACAACTTTGGGACAGGTTGTAACAAAGGAAAATGAACCAACAACTAACGGAAAAACTACAACTCGTGTTGACGGTGTAAATAAAAAGAGTTTAAAGCAAACAAAAATTCTAAAAGTAAAAAAACTTAAAAATAGAAAAGTGAGAATTACTTTTAAAAAGATAAGTAAGGCTAAAATATATCGGATACAGTATTCAACTGACAGAAAATTTAAGAAAAACGTAAGAACAAAACGTACAAGAAAGAATACATATCTGTTAAGAAAATTACGTGTTAGAAAAAGATATTATGTAAGAGTGAGAGCAATAGTTGGAAAAGACAAAGGCAAATGGAGTAGTGTAAAATCTTTTAAAGTGAGGTAAGCGGTTTTATAAGTAATTGGACAGGGAGTTGGGGCTAACGCCCTTGCAGCACTTGCATCAGTGCTTGGAATGGTAATTCAGGTAATCGTTGGAGTGGCTCATTTCTTTTCAAGCAAAAATCAATTAAAATTCATTAAGCCAAAACGTGTATTTTCAAGTATAGGTCAGATTATAAGAAATGTAATTCTAAGCTGTGTTGGAATACTGGGATTTCTGATAGTTTTTGGCGGTTGCATTGGGATTAATAATAGGCGCAGTAACTAATAAGTCAACATACGGTGTACCTTTAACAATTTTCTGCGTTATAATTTTAGTTGGCTTATTAGTTGAGTCTTTTCTTAAATATAGAAAAGAACAGCAAAAGTAATATAAAAATATATTAGAAAAGAGAGAAAAATGATTCTTATTACAGGAGCTACGGGTTTTGTTGGAAATAAATTGATGAAATCTTTAAAAGATACAGTTGCGGCACCATCTCTTAGAAATGTGTCTGAGGATGATGTGAAGAGAATTGTTGAGGAGAGCAACGCAGATATTATTATTCATACGGCAGCCATTGCAGATATGGGAATTTGTGAAAACAATCCAGAGGAATCTTATTTTGCAAATGTGCAGGTACCGATGTATTTGGCAAAGGCGGCAAAGGGAAGAAAACATGGAAAAGGTAATTGATTTACCTGGTGGTGCTTACAATTATGGAAGTGAAACAAAGCAGTCTATGTATGATATAACCAAAGAATACATAAATATTTTGCATAGAGAAGTGGAGTTACATGACAGACCGGCAGATTATAATTTGTGGATGAATTGTGACAAGGCAAGAAAATATGGTATAGAATTCAGTGATGCACTTGCCGGAGTAGTTAGATGTGCAAAGGATTATAAGATTATATAAAAATAGAGCTGTAAGTAGATTTTAAAACTTACAGCTCTGTTAATTTCTATTTTTCTTCTTCAGGATATTTAAAGCCCCATGATTTTCTAAATTCAGTCATCATATCCATAACGTCTTTTGTATAGTCAAAGTGCATGCAGTCAACATCGCCGTTAATTGCTTTTTCCATATCAGCAAGTTCGTAGGCGAGAGCGTCTGCATTTTCGCCGGCTTTGATTAATTCAGTTTTGCCAGAGTCAGTGTATGTTATGGTAGCTTCCCAAGCTCTAGGATATTCCATTATTTCAATATAACCTTTTTCGCATGAAACCATACCACGTTTTGGCTGTTTAGAATGAAGTGAAAGCATAACGCTTGCCATCTGACCTTCTTCGTTTGTTAGAAGCAAACCAGCCTGCTCGTCAACACCTGTTGGGGCAGGTTTTACCTGAGATACAAGGTTGTTAGGTTTTGAATCCATAAACCAGCGGATAAATGAAAGTGCGTATACACCGATATCGAGCATTGCACCTCCGGCAAGGTTTCTGTTGAAAAATCTGTTTGTCATATCATATTCTTTAAAACTTCCAAAGTTCATGGTAATAAGGTTCACTTTTCCAAGTGCTCCGGATTCCAAAATCTCGTTTAATTTTTTGTAAATTGGCATGTGGAAAATTGTCATTGCTTCACCGATAATAACACCTTTTTCTTTTGCCAAAGAAATTGCTTCGTTTAATTCATCGCTGTTAAGTGTTATGGCTTTTTCAACAAGTATATGTTTTCCGTTCTCAATTGCTTTCTTCATAAATTCAAGATGTGTGTTATGTGGAGTTGAGATGTAAACAACATTAACTTCTGGATCAGTAAACACATCATTCATATTGTCATATACTTTTCCGATATTATATTTTTGGGCAAAATCAACAGCCTTTTGGTGTGTGCGGTTTGCAACAGAATAAATATTTTTTCCATTTTTGATTAATGCCTGTGCCATTTGGTTGGCAATAACTCCGGTACCTAATACAGCCCATTTAATTTCCTTCATAATAAACCTCCTTGTGGTTAGATAAACACGTAAAATTTCACAAAGCATATTGTAAAAAGCGGTTTAATAGATAAACACGCATAAAAATTAATTTTACGAATAAATACACTGTGAAAATCAATTTCATAACACAAAGATACCATGACATATAAATTTCGTCAATAGAAAAATTATTCTTTTGTGAAAGCTATAGATGATTCATGCTGAATAATGGAATCATAAGCTTCTTTTCTCATAGATGTAAGGAAAAGATAAAGCACTTCGATTACCATTGTGGCAGAAACTCTCGAAAAACGATATTCATCAAGAAATAATTTCTCGCGGGTTGCTGTTGTTATATGATAATCACTGATTTTAGCAATAGTCGATTTCTCGCTATTGGTTATTGAAATTGTAGTTGCCTTCTTTTGTTTTGCAGCTTCTAAAATATTAATGACACCGGTTGACTCCCCTGAATTTGAAATTGCAATAACTACGTCATCAGGTGAAAGGTTGTAACTGTAGGCAAGCTGGGTTTCCCAAACAGGAGTTGAAACTGCGGAAATCCCAATCTGGTTAAGCTTGTAGGCTCCATCCATTGCTACAGGAACAGTGTTGCCAACAGCAGCAAAAAGAACATTTTGGGCATTATTTATTCTTTTTAAAATGTCCTGCAGATTTTCAGAATTCATCATTGAAACTGTTTGAGTAAGTTCGGCAACTTTATTTGCCAATATGTTTTTCAATGATTGTTCCAAATCATCTACTGAAATATGATTAGACAATTCATCGTCTTCCGACTGGGAAACCATTTCTTTTGCAATAGAAATTTTAAGATGGTGAAATCCCTTCATATCAATTTTTTTACAAAAACGTGAAACGGAAGCTTCACTTACCTGACATTCTTTTGCCAGTTCGCCAACGGTCATATCCACGATTTCTTTTGGATGATGAATGATGAAATTGCCAATCTTCTTTTCGGTTTCAAAAAAAGTATCCATAGAAGCACATATTTGATTAATAACTGATTTTTCCATATATAAAGTCCTTTTAATAAAAATTTTATGGGTTGCTAGAAATTTACTTCAATTCGAGCTTGCTTGTAAGATTTAGTGAAATAGTATTTCTTCGTACAAAACACTTAGTAAACAAAGTTTCATAAGTAACTTTACTTTAATAATGAAAAAAATGCAATAGCCTCATGAAAATGTAAAAACTATAGTACAATATCCTCATAAAAGTGTGAAAACTGTGGAAAAATACGCTCATAAAAGTGTAAAAATGTTAAGAAATATCCTCATAAAAGTGTAAAATTGTGTATAATGGTATGAGAAATTGAAAGGAATATAGTTATGATAAACGGAGAACAAATGGTAAAAGTAGATAAGTATCGTGTACTTAATACAATGGTAAAAGAAGGACAGATTTTATTTACAGGTTCTTCTCTAATGGAACAATTTCCAATTAATGAATTACAAATGGATTTTGGAATTAAGGAAATTATTTACAATAGAGGGATTGGCGGATTTACAACTTCTGATATGCTTCAATGTATGGATGAGCAAATTTTTGGAGTCAAACCTTCCAAGATTTTTATAAATATTGGAACTAATGATATTAGTGATCCTAATACAGATTTTGACATTCTTTTAAAAGAAATGTTGAAAAATTATGAAGAAATATTAGGTCAGATAAAAGATAAATTACCAAAGACATCTGTGTATACAATGGCTTTTTATCCGGTAAATAGTGTTGATATGCTTCCAGATTGCCCTTTTGAGCAAACTGTTTTTTATCATAGAAATAATGAAACGGTGCCAGTAGCTAATGAAGAGGTGAAGAAATTAGCACAGAGAATGGGATGTTATTATATTGATGTGAATCAGGGGTTAACGAACCCTAGAGGAATGTTAAAGAAAGAATACACTATGGACGGAATACATATGTATGCCAATGCATATAAAATTATTTTAGATAATATGAAAAAGTATTTGTAATAAACTTAAATTGACACATACCTTTATATATGCTATCTTTTTCATAGTTAAAAAATTAAATAAAGGGAATGAGGTTCTCCCTTGATTTTATCAAAACCGCTAGTAAAGCTGATGACTTCTGTGTAACAATGCACAGGTGAATCAGCTTTTTTTATGTAATATAAATTCCACATAAGGAGACAACAAATGAACAAACAACAAATATACGAAAAAGCAATTCTAACGATCAAATATATTATCCTTGCAATTATAATCGGTGTTGTTGTGGGAATAGTAGACACAGTTTTTGGAAGAGGCTTAATTGCAATATCTGATTTCAGAACAGCCAATTACAAATATCTTATTCCGTTTTTACCGGTAGCAGGACTTTTAATTACATGGCTGTACCTACGTTTTAGCAAATTAAGTTTAAAAGGTATGACACTTGTATTTGAAGTTGGGCAGGAGAAAAGGGATTCAATACCACTTGCGCTAGTACCACTGGTTATGGTTGGAACATGGATAACACATCTTTTTGGAGGTAGTGCCGGCAGGGAAGGTGTAGCTGTTCAGATAGGGGCAACACTTTCACATTATTTGGGCCGAAAAATGAAAACACCAGACAACAGCAAAGTTATGCTAATAACAGGTATGGCAGCAGGTTTTGGTGGCTTGTTTCAAACTCCGTTGGCAGCAACTTTTTTTGCCATGGAAGTAATTGTTGCAGGTTATATGGATTATCAGGCATTGCTACCTGCAATAATCGGAGCCTTTGTAGCTTCATTTACATCACACTCACTAGGACTTGAAAAATTTGCTGTGGAACTGAAGAGTACAGTTGATTTGTCAAATATGAAAATCGTAGCGATAGTTATAATTTTAGGATTAGCATTTGGAATTGTGGGAAGATTATTTTCAAAATTACTTCAGGTTCTAAAGAAATTTATGGTAGAGAAATTTGTGAATCATTATGTGAGAATTGGTGTGATTTCAATACCATTGGCAATAATATTGATTTTCCTTTGGCAGGGAAGATACAGCGGACTTGGAACTAACTTGATTTCCAGCGTTTTTTCAGGTGGAGAGGTTTATGGCATTGACTGGATTTTGAAACTGTTACTAACAGTGCTTACTTTATCAATTGGTTTTCAGGGCGGTGAAGTAACACCACTGTTTTCAATAGGGGCAACTCTTGGAATGGTTCTTGGAGGGTTACTTGGTATATCCCCTGTTTTATGTGGCGCACTTGGTTATGCAGCAGTTTTTGGAAGTGCCACAAATACACTGATAGCACCTATAATGCTTGGTATCGAAGTGTTTGGTGGAAGTAACATGTTATTGTTTGTGGTGGTATGCAGTATTGCATACATTGTTAATGGAAATAAATCAATTTACGGTGCACAGGAAAAAAGTAGTAATTTACAAATAAAATAAGTTTTATTAGGCAGATAAATGTGTTAGTCTAGTTATAACGGTATGTTACTAAAAAATATGACAGGAATAATATATTGACAGAAAATACAAAAGGATAAGGGTAAGATGAAAAAAGTACAATATCTAATATTTACAATGCTATTAGCAGTATTGGTAATTGGCTTTGCAGGCAAAAAAATAGTTATTCCGTCAAAAATAAACGGTCAAACGGTAATAGGTATTTGGAATAATGTTTTTGAAAAATGTACTAATTTAGAGGATGTAGTGTTTCAGGAAGGCTGCAAATATATAGGAAAGAATGTTTTTACTAATTGTAGTAATTTGCAAAAAGTCACTCTTCCCAAAAGTTTGCTATAAATAGGAGATGGAGCTTTTGCTAAAACAAAAATTATAGAGATAGCGATTCCACCAAATCTGAAAGTAATAGGAGACTGTGCTTTTTCACATACACCTTTAGAAAATATTATTTTACCTGATAACTTAAAGTGCATTACAGCAGGTATGTTATCTAACACTGAACTTGAAAAAATAACAATACCGGAAAGTGTTGTGCATATTGAGTATGGAGCCTTTGAGGATTCTAAGTTAAAAGAAATTGAGCTTCCGCAGAATTTATACTCAATAGGTAGTTTTGCATTTAATATACCGTCGCTTGAAAAAATTATTATTCATTCAAATGTGGAGATTATGGAAGAAAATATTTTTGGTAAACAGTATGGTGAAAAAGCAATTGATTTGACAATATGTTGCCCTGATGGCTCAAAGGCACAGTTATATGCAAGGAAATATGGGTGCAATTGTTGCGAAATTCCAAAAAGCTTAACAGCAAATAAGGAAATTTGTGCAAGTGGACTTTGGGTAAAATTTGTATCATTAAAAGAAAAAATTGATTTAAATGTGTTGTGTAAAAAATTATCAATTAATAAAGGGGAAACCTGGTCATGGGAAACAAGTTCAAGTTCTGTTGAAATTAACAAAGTTATGAGTATGGATGAGGCCGAAAGACTAAAGAAAAATTTTGAATGGTACATCAATGCATATCAGAAGGAATTATTTATGGGTGGTGTAGCTATAAAAGATAATCTTGTGGAAATACTGAAGTATTGGTAACCATAACATCCCACAAATTACCAACACGACAATTATTGACAATATAAAATCATTGTGCTAGATTACGCGAGTTAGTACAAACTAACACAAGTAAACAAAGAATAACAAAGAGGCATTTAAATGAAAAAATTATTAGCAATTCTTTTAGCATCGATGTTACTTGTATGTGGATGCAGTAAAAATAATATATCAGAAAATAATGCAGGAGGAGTATCGGCTGATTCCAAATCAGAGGAACAAAAAGTTACAGCGGATCTCTTTGCAATGGACACATACATGCAGGTGACAGCTTACGGAAAAAATGCAAACAAGGCAGTAGAACAGGCAAAAAAAAGAATAAATCAGCTAGACAGCATGCTTTCTACAGGCAAGAAGGAAAGTGAAGTCAGCAAGTTAAACAGTGAAAAAACTTTAACACTTTCAGAGGATGTAGGAAACATTATGGAACGTTCTTTGGAAATCTACAAAAGTACAAAGGGTGTTTTTAATCCGGCAATTTATCCTGTAATGCAGGCTTGGGGATTTGATACAAAAAAATATAAAGTTCCATCAAAGGAAAATTTGCAGGCAACTTTAAAAAATACAGATGCTTCAAAAATCAAATATAATAAGTCTTCAAGAGTCGCAACATTTGAAAATAAAAAAATGGAAATTGACTTTGGAGGAATTGCAAAAGGTTACACATCGGCAGCAGTTATGAAGATTTTTAAGGACTGCGGTGTGACAAGTGGTCTGGTTAGTCTTGGTGGTAATGTTCAGGCATTAGGTAGCAAGGTTGATGGCAGCAGTTGGAAAGTGGCAATTCAAAATCCTGACAGCGAGGAAAACTATCTTGGAGTGCTTAATATAAAGAACAAAGCAGTTATTACATCAGGTGGCTATGAACGTTATTTCGAAAAAAACGGAAAAGTTTATCACCATATAATTGATCCGGCAACCGGGTATCCGGCAAATGCAGGTCTTAAATCAGTGACAATTGTTAGTGAGGATGGAACACTTGCAGATGGTTTGTCAACATCACTATTTATTATGGGGCTTGAGAAAGGCGAGAATTATTGGAGAGAAAACAGTGATAAGTTCGATGTGATTTTCTTAACAGACGATAACAAACAGTACGTTACAGAAGGAATTTACAAAGATTACTCATCTGATAATAAAGTAATAAAAATTACTAAGGATAAGTAATAAAGTAAATAAAATTAAAAAGACAAATGGTTATCAAACTTTGTAAAAAGATAATTATAAACAGATAATCAGAAACTAAACAGATAAAAATAATTTATAAATATAAACAGGACTGAAAAATTACAAAAGGCAAAATAGAAAACAAGGTGGAAACATACAAATGAAGAAGATAAACAAAAGGAAAATTCAAAAATATATCAGAATGATAATTCAGCTAATATTCTTCACAATTATGCTATCAATTTACACCACAGCCTTTTCGGGTGTTAAGTACATTTTCACCCAAATTGGAAATGGACAGCAGGTGGAATTAACATCTTTTGTTACAATATTAATTGTGTTATGCTTATACACGATAGTTTTTGGCAGATTCTTTTGTGGCTTTGCATGTGCCTTTGGCAGTTTAGGCGACTACCTTCAGGAATAGAACTACCAAATAGTGGTGAGAACATTCAATCAGGAGAATGTTTTATGTGTCAAAAATGTATGAATATATGCCCAAAACAAAATGTTAAAACATCTACAATAAAAGGAAATGGCATTGGCTTTATTTTAATAAGAGCAGCCATTCTTATAATCATAATGAAGTGGGCTGGTATTTAAGATTGGTAAACTAGGAGCATTTTAATGAAGAAAAAAGATATTATTCTGGTGATTGTTGTTCTTTTAATAGCCGGAGTTTCGTATAGCATGATGCATTTTATGAGGTCGGGCGAAGGTCATTTTGCACAGGTGTCAGTTGATGGCAAAGTGCAGGGGACTTATTCATTAGATAAAGATAGAACAATAGAAATTAAATCTTCAAAAGGAAAGAATATTCTTATCATTAAAGATGGAAAGGTGGAGATGAAAGAGGCAGATTGCCCTGACAAGTATTGTGTTAAGCAGGGCAAAATCAAAAATGTTGGTGAGACAATAGTGTGTCTGCCACATAAAGTTGTGGTTGAAATAGAAAAGACAAGTAAAGGCACAGATTCTAATGACAATAAGAAAAATGATGAAATAGATGCAGTAGTGAAATAGCTAAGCTATAAAGCATAAACAATAGTTAAATAACTAAAATGATAAAACACATACAGAAGCAAAAGAACTAAATTTTGCGAAAATTTGTAAGGTTGGAAAAGTAATTTAATATTTCAGGAAGGAGTTAATATGGATGCAAAAAGAATAGCAAATATGGCAATGCTGGTAGCGTTAGCAATAATTTTTAGCTATGTAGAATTTATGATTCCTATTAATCTTGGTATTCCCGGAATAAAATTAGGGTTGGCAAATTTAGTAATTGTAATAGCCTTGTACACACTAAAACTAAGTGATGTGTGGATTATTTCAATCCTAAGAATATTGATAATCGGCTTTATGTTTGGAAGTGGTATGTCAATTATTTATAGTTTGGCAGGGGCTATTGTAAGCTTAATCGTAATGATGCTTGTGAAAAAAATTAATGGTTTCAGCATCATGGGAGTTAGCATGATAGGAGCAGTATGCCACAATCTTGGACAGATTGTGGTAGCAATGATAGTCGTAGAAACTACAAGTATTTTGTATTATGTACCGGTTCTTTTGGTTGCCGGTTTAATCACAGGTGCAATAATAGGCATAATTTCAAAAAGAGTATTAGTTGCCATAAAAAAATAAAACAAATTTTTTTACCCCTAAAGATTAGATAAAACTAACAAAAATAAGTCAAAGCAAACAAATATGTGTATGCAGGACTTACATGGCAGGAATATTGGGCAAGTGAAGGTGTATATGAAGCAGGAAACGTACAGTCTTCAGAGGCAGAAGACAGTAGAGGCGAATTAGATAAAGGTGTTTTCGATGCAGTTTCAAGAGCTACAGTAAATCACGGTATTCACAGAGGAAGTTTCCAGTGTAGCACAACAATTTATGACGTAGATGGCAATACATACAATGTTTTATATTGGAAGACTGGTGAGAATGGAAACGGAACTTGTCAGTGCGTTTTAACAGATGGAAGAGGGAAAATTTGAATGGACAGCAAAAATGATAAATATAAACACGGGAAATAATAATAGTTTGATTTCAAAGTGTAAAGTCCTAAAGGAATATGTTATACTAACAACTAGGATGAGAGAGTATATCAGTAAGTATTCCGGTAAGGATTTCAGTGACGAGGAAGCAGTGAAAATGGCTGTGGACGAATGTATAAATGAATATGTGTTGCGAGAATTTCTGCTGGAAAATAAGGCGGAGGTGGTTAAAATGTTCTTGACAGAGTATAACGAAAAGCAGACATTGGAAAACACGTATAACGATGGCGTTGAAGTTGGTAAAGAAAAGGGGATAGAAATTGGCAAAGCTCAGGGCATTGAATTTGGAGAACGCAGAAAGCTTATTGAAATGGTATATAAGAAAATGAAAAGAGGAAAAACTGTAGAAGAAATAGCAGACGATTTGGAAGAAGATATAGAAGTAATTAATCCTATTTTTAATGAAATAGAGAAGGTAGGGTTAGATAAAAGTCTGGAAGAGATAATAAAAAAAGTTAAGGTTAAAGTAATGAAAGAACAGTATGGCTTATTCGGAGTTAATTAAGAATCATGGAGGATTTATGCCAAAATACAACGACTTATCAAAAGAATTACAGGAAAAAATAGAACAGGATCGAGCTAATCATGTGGTAAATCCATACGCCTTTCGTAACGAGGATGCTCTTCGTAGAAAGATGGACTGGGACAAAAACAAACTTTTAAGACCGGCGTTTGTACGTGACTGTGAGAAAATCCTACATCTACCAATGTATAATCGTTATGCTGACAAAACACAGGTATTTTCATTATACAGAAATGATGATATTTCAAGGCGTTCCAGTCATGTGCAGTTGGTATCAAGAATAGCCAGAAACATTGGTGGTTTGCTGGGGCTGAATACGGATTTAATAGAAGCTATTTCCCTGGGACATGACATTGGTCACACACCATTTGGTCATGCAGGAGAGCACAAACTAAATGAATTATACAATGGAAACACCGGAAGATATTTTAATCACAATGTTCATAGCGTAAGAGTTCTTGATCAGATTTTTAATCTGAATCTTAGTATGGAAACACTGGACGGAATACTATGCCACAATGGTGAGATGGAGCTTGAAAAATATAAGCCTATTGCTTATAGAAATTTTGATATCTACGATAAGAAAGTTGAAGAGTGTTATGTGAATAAAGAGGCTAACACCAAGTTGATACCAGCTACCTTAGAGGCATGTGTTATGAGAATTTCAGATATTATTGCATACCTTGGAAAAGACAGACAGGATGCGCAGGAGTTGGGACTTTTTGAGACATCGCCAAAATACTACGAAGGTAAAATCGGAACTACCAATTCTGAGATTATTAACAACATGATTGTAAACATTGTGGAAAATAGTTATGGAAAAGACTACCTGAAAATGGATGAAGATTTCTTTGAAGCTTTTTCACAGGGAAAGAGGGAAAACTATTCTTTAATTTATGGTAATTCAAAAGTTAAAAAAGTTTACGAAGAAGAAATCAATCCGATGATGGAAGAAATCTATGAGAAACTTTTGAAGGATGCAAAGGCTCATAATAAGAATTCGGTATTGTATAAACATCACATTAATTACATTAATGATAGAGCAAAATATTATACAAATGAAGATTATGATGAAAACGAGGCAAATGAAAAGGTAGTTGATTATATTGCAAGCATGACAGATGACTACTTTGTAGACTTATACAAATACCTGTTTCCAAAGGGGAAACATCATGTAAAATACATTGGATATTTTGAATAAAAAATATGAAATTTAAAAGAACACTAAAAATGGTTTTATGAAAGGATAATACTGTTCAGGTGTCATCATTTTAGAATGGTGGCTAAATTTTAGGTCCTATTGTTGAAAAAATGGGGGTATGTTAGTATAGAATGTAGACGAATAAAATTGTTTTTATTCATTTTTGACCGAATAGATTAACAGAGGAAGGAGCGCATAATACTTAGTAGAAAGTATTATGTAAAAGCATTATGTTTAAGAAAATTATAGCTGTAGCTACAAGCGTTACAATGTTATTTTCAGGAATAGCATTTAGCCCGGCAAAAAAGGTAAACGCGGCAGTACATTCATCACAGGGAAGCGAGACATGGAAGTTAGTATGGAATGATGAATTCAATCAAACTGTTGGAGGTGCACCTGATCAGTCAGTATGGTCTTACGATATAGGAGTAGGAAATGGTGGCTGGGGAAATGCAGAACGTCAGTATTATACAAACAGCACAAATAATGTATATATTGCAGATGTGTCAGGTGATTCAAGTTCTTCAGATGGAAGGGCATTGGCAATTAAGGCAATCAAGTCTGGAGATAGTATAACATCAGGTAGATTAAAATCATTAAATAAACAATATTTAAGATATGGAAGAATAGAAGCAAAAATCAGAACAGAAAACGGAATGCAGTCAGGTGTGTGGCCTGCATTTTGGATGATGGGAAATGATATCGAAAGTGGAGCACCATGGCCATATTGTGGTGAGATAGATATTATGGAACACAGAAATGCAGAGCAGAATGTTATTGGAACACTACATTATAATAGTGGAAAAGGTACATCAGCAGGTTACGCTCACCAATATATTGGTAGTGAAATCAATGGTCAATATGGTTATATTGGCGATATGAATCAGTGGCATAAATATGCTGTTGAATGGTACGAAGACGTTATCAAGTTTTTTGTAGATGACACTTGCTTTGAAACACTTAACATATCAAGTGATGAAATGGAAGAATTCCAAAAAGATCATTTTATTCTTTTAAATTTAGCAATTGGTAGTACAAATTCACCATTTACACTTGGACAAACAATCAGCGATAGTTTCACAGATGCAACAATGTATGTGGATTATGTTCGTGTATATCAGGGAACAGACAGCTCGTTTAGAAGAGCAAAGTCAACTGAAGGTGTGACAAATCCTGAGCTAACAACTATGGGTGATGGAATGACAGTATGTTCTAATCAGAAAACTTACTTAGGTGATTGGGGCTACTATATTTGGGATGGAACTTACGCTAAGTATTTAGGCGGTGAAAGTTTAGACGGCTTTCAAATGAAAATTGTAGACAACAAAAAACAAAATTGGGGAACTCAGGTTTTTACAAAAGAGATAGCTGTAACAAGTGGAAAAACATATAACGTTAGTGTAGATGTAGATTCAAACGTAGTGACTCCTGCGATTTTAATGAAAGACGAGATTAGTGAAACAGAGTTCGTTAATCAGGGACTCATAGCTGGAAAGAATACATTAAAGGGAACATTTACTGCAAATTCAGATAAAATGCAGTTTATGTTTAACTTACAAAACGTTGATTCAGGAACAACATTGAATTTCTCAAATGTAACAGTAACTGAGGTTTCAGATGGACAGGATACAAGTAAAGAAACATCAACGTCCAAAGAAAATCAGACAACAGGTGGTAATGTAACTCCTTCTAATTTAACAGAAATTAAAGGTGGAGCAGAAAATACATATTACTATGATAAAGATTCAATGGAGAATGTTAAAGAAGTAGTAAATATTCAGCAGGCAGGATATGCTACAGAACCTGGTATTTATGTGAACGTTCCGGCAGCTATCAGCGATGTTAAGGTAAACGGTGTAGCATTGGATGCAACTGCAATTCAGGGTGCAGGCACATGGATTTATTTATCAAAGCTTACAAAAAGGACAAATAATGTTGAAATAACATATGCAGGTGGCGTTGCAAAAATCACAATTGCAAATATGTCAATGTCTGAAGGTAGTGATGTAACAACAACATCACAGCAAACAACAACTAGCAAACAGGAAGTAACGACAACAAAACAACAGACAACAACTAGCAAACAGGAAGTAACGACAACAAAACAACAGACAACAACTAACAAGCAGGAAGTAACGACGACAATAAAACAACCAAATACTTCAACAACATTAGGAACAACAAAAGCACCTGAAACTGTGAAGCAGACAACTACAGCTAATAAGGTTGACTCAACTAAGGTTAAGTTAGGAAAAACTAAAATTGCCAAAGCTTCAAAGAAAAAGAATGTTAAGAAGATTAAATTAACACTTAAAAAGATTAAAGGAGCAAAGGGCTATCAGGTTAAAGTTTCCACGTCAAAGAAATTTAAGAAAAAAACAACAGTAACAAAAACTATTAAAAAACTTGCTAACACAGTTAACATTAAAAAACTCAAAGTAGTTAAGAAATATTACATTAAGGCAAGAGCTTTTAGCAAGACAAAGGGAACTATAAGCTACGGCAAATGGAGTAAAGTTAAAGTAGTTAAGATTAATTAACCAAAGTTAAATAGTCAAACTGCATAGCAATAAACTTTAATAACAAGAAAGGATTTAGAGAGAATGAGAAAATCAAAATTTATGGCGATACTATTAACACTTGTTCTTACACTAAGTATGGCAAACGGATTAGTGTTTAATGTATCAGCCGCAAGCCCAAAACTTAACAAGAAAAAGGTAACAATTACTGTTGGAAAGACAGTAAAATTAAAAGTTAAAAAGAATAAGGCTAAGAAAAAAGTTAAGTGGAAATCAGCAAACAAGAAAATTGTTAAAGTTACAAAAAAAGGAAAAATAAAGGGAATCAAACCTGGTAAAACAGTTGTAACTGCAAAAGTCGGCAAGAAAAAATTAAAATGCAAGGTTAAAGTAGTTGCAAAGAAACAGACTACTAAACCAACTGTAAAGCCAACAGTGCCTGCAACAACAAAAGCTCCAGTGCAGACAACACAGGCACCGGTAACAACAAAAGCACCAGTACAGACAACACAGGCACCGGTAACAACAAAAGCACCAGTACAGACAACACAGGCACCGGTAACAACAAAAGCACCAGTACAGACAACACAGACACCGGTAACAACAAAAGCACCAGTACAGACAACACAGGCACCAACCACAGCTAAGACTACAACAATAGTTGACGATGGAAAGCCGGGACCAAAAGAAGCTTTTGGAGAGGTAATTATAGGAATAGATGGTTTATCGGTACAATTTGTTTGGGGAAATGATAACGAAATTATAAGTAGTGGTCAGACATTCAACATATACTATGATGGAGTTTTAGGAGAACAGGGTGTAAATCCTGCAGTAATTACTCATGTATTTGCTACAGGTGGAAAACATGTAATTACTATTAAGGGATATCTTAATGGAAAAGAAAGTCAAGGTGTAAATATTGGAGTAGATCTTGGTGGAAGTGGAGATAACCAGACAACAACAAACAGTTCTGAACCAACGCAACCATCAACAACACAGCCTACAACAACAAAACCAGCAACAACAAAACCAGCAACAACAACTAAGCCATCATCAGAGAATCCAACAACAGCACTTACTTTTACAACAGATAGCTCAATTGAGAAACCATTTGGTTTAAATGTAAGTCAGGCATCAGAAGGATATGTTAATATTGTTTGGGGACGTGGTACAATTGACTGCTATAATGTATATGTAGATGGAGTAAGAAGACGTACAGGTGTATCAGCACAGTTATTAAAACTTCCGGTTTACACAGAGGGAACACATACAATAGCAATTACAACAGTAGTAGGAACAAAAGAATCAGAAAAACTTGAGGCACAGGTTGCAATTACAGGTATAGGTGAAAAAGAAACAGAGCCTGAAACATGTCCACCTGAACTTCAGCCACAATTAAAGGAAAATGTTCCTATGAAGGATGATAGAATCGCAATTGAACTTAACAACAAAACAAATGGAAAATATAGTGATGACCAGATTTATTGGTGTATCTTAGGAAACAATTCAGATAATAAACTTTGTTATATGGACAAGTATGGTAACATGATTCCGGCATCAGAATCTTTAAATACAATTGACGTAAATGGAAAAAAATATGCGAATATTTATCATACACTTGCAGAATCAGACCATGTATATGCACCAACAGTTCGTTCAGGAAGAATGTACTTAAGTTATGGAAAACCTGTTTACGTTACATTTAATACAGATGCTAATGGCAATGCAGGTTATGCAGGACCAGACCTTAACAATCCAAGTGATGTAAATGCAAACACATTATTTGAATTTGCTGAATTTACAATCGAAGGCAAGAGTTATTGGGGGAACACAACTCGTGTTGACTATTTCTGTTTCCCAATGATTACACGTTTAGTTGGAAATGCACTTTATGGTACATATGACAAGACTGTAGGTGATATAGGAACAAGAGATGAAATTTTCTCAGCATTTAAAAACAATGCACCTGAGGCATTTAAAACACTTGTAAGAGATGATAGAATTATTGCTCCATGCAAACTTACATTTGGTGAAGGAAAACAGTATGCAAACTACTTCGATAATTATATTAATGAATTCTGGACAAAATACTCAAATGAAGATTTAAGATTTAGCTCAGAAACAGGAAGCTTTGTAGGAAGAGTAGAAGGTAATAGAATGAAATTTACAAGAGATAATGATTCTAATGTATATTATATTGATAAGCCAACTACTCAGGATATGTTAGAAGGCAGAGGAGCTTTTGATAGAGGTAATGGTGTAGAAAAAGCTATCGAAGCACAGTTATGTGCAGCATTTAACAGAGGTGTTGCAACAGAACCTGACAAGTGGTACATAGTAAGCGAATATTATAAGAAGAGCCCATCAAACTACTATGCAGGTTTCTTCCATGAACATTCAGTTTGTGGTTTAGCTTACGGCTTCTGCTATGATGATGTAAATGACCAGAGTACACTTTTACAGTACGATAAAGCAGATGCGTTAGTAATCGATTTAAGATGGTAAGACATAAAAATACAGAAAAGGTAACGATATTTAATAATGTGTTGACAATATATAGTAAGGCAATAACATTATTAAAAAAATAGAAATATTAATAAATTCAGGAACCTACCTTTTATTGTTAATATTGAAAAGCAATTCGTTGACATTTTAACTGTTTATACATAAAATGCCATTTAAGCAAAAGGCAAGAGGACAAGGACGTCTACAAAAAGATGTTATTGTCCTCTTTTTTTGTGTAATGGGAAGATTCGTTTGAATTTCCAGTACATAAAAAATGTAACACCAAATAAGTGGTATGAATATTACACCACAAAATGGACAGTTGCAGATAAATCAGTTGTACAAATTGTAAATGATATGGGAGATTTAGTTGATATACAGGCTGTAGGAGTTGGACAAACAGATGTGTATATCAACATAGGCGGAAAAGTAGCTAAATGCCATGTGGTAGTTAAATAAACTTTTTTAACTTTATGTTTTATAACATTGTTGCACTTCTAATATTATGTTAAAATATCAAAGGATAAAAAACATAAATATTAATTTGTATTTACATAAAGGAGAAAAGTATGCCAGTATTTGATTTTAACAGTACACCAGATGAAAATAAAAAAGGTGAAGTTACATACACAACGTTTGCTTCAAGTGAGAGCATAGCTTCAAAGGAACATCCAATAATGTTTTTGGATAATAAGAATCGTCAGTGGAAGCATCATTCCAGTGGTGTGTTCACAAATCCTATTAAAAAAACTTCTTTTGAATTTAATGAAGAGGACGGAACAGTTAGTGCTGATATTTTGAAAATAGATTCAAGATTTGTAAGCCTACTTAAATGGCTTGGTGAAAATCATATAAATGTAAGATTGTCAGGTGAAAATCAGGAAGAAGGTTATGCGGTATATAAAATTCGCGAAACTGCATTTGGCGGTGGAACAAAGCTTTCTGCTGAGGACGGCTTCCTTCAGTTTATGATTGAAAGACTATTAGCAAGCAATCCACCTGCAGAAGAAGTGGAAGATGAAGATCAGGAGGAAGAGGGAGACAGCATGAAGCTGACAAGTCTTCAGAGCATTACTGATTTTATGAATTGTGCAGGAAAGACTTTACCTGATAATATCCGTTTATGGGCGAGAAGAAATTTGGCAGTAGCCCGTTCTAATGAAGTTTCACAGGAAGAAAGACATCACGCTCAAAGAGCACTTTCCATTATGATGAACGTTCAGTGGAAAAATAATTATTTCGAATCAATTGATCCTGATGAAGCAAGAAGAATTCTTGATGAAGAACTTTACGGAATGGAAAAAGTTAAGCAGAGAATTATCGAGACAATTATTCAGATTAACAGAACACATACACTTCCGGCGTATGGACTACTTTTAGTAGGACCTGCAGGAACAGGTAAATCTCAGATAGCTTACGCAGTAGCACGTATTTTGAAATTACCTTGGACAACTTTAGATATGAGTTCAATTAATGATCCGGAGCAATTAACAGGAAGTTCACGTATATACACAAATGCAAAACCTGGTATTATTATGGATGCTTTTTCAGTAGCAGGGGAGTCAAATCTGGTATTTATTATTAACGAATTAGACAAAGCTACATCAGGCAACGGAAAAGGAAATCCGGCTGATGTGTTATTAACACTTCTTGACAATCTTGGTTTTACAGACAACTATATGGAATGTATGATTCCAACAGTGGGCGTTTATCCAATTGCGACAGCTAATGACAAGTCACAGATTAGTGCACCACTTATGTCAAGATTTGCAGTAATTGAATTGCCTGATTACACAGCAGAAGAAAAGAAAATTATTTTCTCAAAATTTGCATTACCAAAAACATTAAAGAGAATTGGTCTTAAAGAAGATGAATGTATTATGACGCCAGAGGCTATTGATGCTGTTGTAGACATTTATAAAAATACAAGTGGTATTAGAGATTTAGAGCAGGCAGCAGAGCATATTACAGCAAATACACTTTATCAGATTGAAGTAAATCATGTTAAGTCAGTAACATTTGATGCAAAAATGGTAAGAGAATTACTAGCATAGAAACGTAAAAAGGAATGAAACAGTAAAATGTTCATTCCTTTTTTGAAAGGAGTGAAAAAGTTAATGGATAATAAGTTGAAAGATGACATTTTTTATTTTTGTACATTAATAGAATATATTTCAAGAAAAACAAAGAATCATAGGAAAGATGTAATTAATTATTTTGAGGAAGATGATATAAAAAGACAGTTACGTTTGGCAGAAGTAAACCATTGCCTAACATTGGAGCAGGTTTCGGATGAAATTATCGAAGAATATGGTATAGCTAATGGAGATTATGATACAGTTAAGGAATGTAAATATAATGTTCCTACGGAAACTTCTATTGGAAGAGTATATCAAATGTTAATTGTGTCTGTGAGTTCAAATGTAGAAATTGAAAAAACTATTAAAGAGGTATTCTCATCTTTTATTAGTGATGAAATTTCGAATTTTAATTCTAACGTATATTATAGTAATCCGGATTATTTAAGATGTTCGTATTTGGATGGCAGAATTTTTTAAAAAGAATAACTTTCTAATAGGTTTGTCAATTGATGGTCCAAAGGAAATACATGACAACGGAACGTCTCTATAAGCTAGGAAGAACAATAATAAATCCTAATGCAAGACAGTTTTTATAAAAATATCCTATCAATATAGACTGCAAAAGTTTATGTTGATAGGATAAAATTTTCTATATTGAAAATGCCATAACTACAATGCCAAGTATAACAAGAATAACACCTGTGGCTCGATTTAGAGTCTTTGGTGTTGCCTTGTTAGCAAATACAGCGGCGATTCTTGCCCACAACAATGTGAACACAATACAAAGAATCCATACTGTAAAATCAGGCATACCGCCAATGGTAAAATGAGAAACGGCTCCCGTAAAGGCAGTAAAACTCATAATAAATACACTTGTTCCAACGGCTGTTTTTAATTCATAACCAAGTACAGAAGTTAGAATAAGAAGCATCATCATGCCACCTCCTGCACCAATGAAACCACAAATAAATCCAATAATGATACCACAAATCAAAGACTGGATGGCACGTTTTTTTGCAGGTACATTGGCCATGGCTTCTTTTGTAGTCATAACAGGTTTTACAATGAATTTAATACCAAGTAAAAATGTCATAAATACTGAAAAATTTCCCATTGTAGTCGAAGGCACTAAGCTTGAAATGTAGCTACCAACAACAGTGAAAACAAGAACACTTGCCATCATAATAAGTCCGTTTTTTATATCTAAGTTTTTATTTTTTCCATAAGTATAGGCTGAAACAGCACTTGCCAAAACGTCTGATGATAAGGCAATTCCAACAGCCATATACGGGTCTATTCCAAGAAATGTAATTAATATAGGACTAATAACTGCAGCAGCACTCATGCCTGCAAATCCTGTTCCAAGACCGGCGCCCATGCCGGCAAAAAAAGTAACTATAATTGTAATTAGTATATCCATTTTTTCTTCACTTTCTTAATGTTATTGTATTTTATTTATCTGATTATCCCACAAATTTATTTTGTTTGTAAAATTTAAGTTTAATACCTTTTCTATTTTAACATTTATATTTATATATGGAAGATTTAATTTATAATATACAGTATAAAAAAGTAAAATATTTCTGTGCAATGTAATTGTTTTAAAGTTAAAGTGTTAGAAAACAAAACATTAAAATATTTAAAACAAAGATAATTTAGAAAGGAGCTTTTTTGTAAATAGAATAAACTAAATTTACAAAATGATATAACATGAAAATGAATAAATTTATAGAAAGCGAAAAGATAAATAACAATAACATAAATAATGAAAACATAAGTAGCGAAAATAATAAAAAAGAAATAGTTAAAAAATTATATATTCAAATGATTAAGTTATACAAAGGAGACGCTAAGCGTATACAGCATTTCACCAAGGTAAATGCCTACGGGAAGTTAATTGCAGAATTAGAACAAGTTAGCCCTGAAACTTTTTTTATAATTGATGTGGCAACATTAACTCATGACATTGGCATACATACATGTGAAGAAAAGTACGGAAACTGCAATGGAAAATTTCAGGAGCAGGAAGGACCGGCATTAGCAAAAGAACTGCTTGGAAAAATAGGCATTGATGAAGAGGTTTCTAAAAGGGTGCAATATTTAATAGGTCATCACCACACATACAATAACATTGACGGTATAGATTACCAGATATTAGTTGAGGCAGATTTCTTAGTTAATTTGTATGAAGATGGAGCATCTAAAGAAGCAGTGGAAACCGCCTATAATAAAATATTTAAAACAGAAGCAGGAAAGAAAATTTGCAGAGAAATGTTTGAAATATAAAAACAAAGTGAAAAAATGCGACTAAAAAACTTACAGGGAGATGAAAACAATGAATCCAGAAATTAACATAAGAGTAGCAACATTAGAAGATGCTGAAAAGATACTTGAAATATACGGATATTACATTGAAAATACAGCAATAACTTACGAGTACGAGATTCCAACACTTGAATAATTTAAGAGTAGAATGATTCGCATAAAGGAGATTTTACCATATCTTGTAGCAGAGAAGGATGGAGAAATATATTGGAGAACCTGCTGATAATATGAAGCCGATTGTTAAATTTAAGGATTTAGAAATAAATTTATAATTATAACTCATAGAAAATTGGCTTCATTTTTTCAAAAGTACAAAATCTTGTAAAGCCAATTTCTTTTAGAATACCTTTCGCTTCATCAATATAAGCACCTAAATGTTCAGGCTTGTGGCTGTCACTGCCAATAGTAATAATTTCGCCCCCTAATTCTTTGTATAATTTCAAAATATCAATAGAAGGGGTTGTGTTTTTTAAACCATATCTATGATATGAAGTGTTGAATTCTATTCCTTTGCCGTCTGCTATAACAATTTTAAGAATCTCCGTAATAATAGGTTTAACTTTTTCGAAAGGATAAACACCCTGCTCATCATATCGTACAATAAGGTCAGGATGCCCTAAGACACTATAGTTTTTGTAGGATTTTACAACGTTAAGAAGTTCCTCATAATAACGTTCATTATATTCCTGCTGAGTTCTTCCTTCCTGAAATTCTCCCGTCCAAAATTCTTTATCCTCAATCTGATGAATGGAAAGAATAATAAAATCAAAAGGATATTTTTTAAACAAAGCTTCATATTGTGGAATAGTGTGAGTTTGAATTCCGAATTCCAAGCCGAGCTTAATGGAAATATCTTTTGAATATTTTTTCTGCAATTCACTAATTTGCTTTACATATAATGGATAATTTACGTTGACAATAGCACTACCGTCTCTATAAATAATAGGTTTTCCGCTATTCCAATCATCTCTAACACCATAATCTACATGGTCCGTAAAGCAAATTTCATTTATGCCTTTTTGGATAGCATCTTTTACAACCGTTTCCATAGGGTAAACTGAATCGTCACTGTATTCACAATGTACATGATAATCTGCAAACATAAAATTTTCTGATGTATTTTCTACATCGTCCTCCTCTCGTATGTTTTTTGCTTGTTTAAAAAAATATTAAAGTATTAATCATTTTGATATGCTTAAATAAATACTATAATGTTAATATAAGAATATTATACAATCGTTTATAAAACTTTCAATATAATATATAATATTATAACAATAATAGTTAAAAAATGTGGGCAGAAAAATATATAATGCAAAAATTTACGGAGGAAACAAAAATGGATAACGAATATTTTGATATAGCAAAGAACCTTATGAAGTTTATAGAAAAAAGCCCAAGTGCTTTTCACGTGGTAGATAATTTTTCAAAAATTCTGGATGATGCAGGCTTTATTAAGCTGAATGAGAAAGACAAGTGGAAACTTTTTTCAGGAAATAAATACTACGTTACAAGAAATGGCTCATCAATTATAGCTTTTTGTATGCCGGAAGAATTGGATTTTACTAATTTCCAAATCGCTGCAGCTCACAGCGACGCACCGGCTTTTAAAATAAAAGAAAATCCTGAAATAATAAAGGACAATAATTATATGTCCCTTAACGTTGAAAAATACGGTGGTATGCTTATGGCACCATGGTTTGACAGACCACTTTCTGTAGCTGGTCGTGTAATTGTAAAAGAGGGGGCAGCATTAAAACCAATTCTTGTTAATGTGGACAGAGATTTGTGTACCATACCCAACCTTGCAATTCACATGAACAGGGAGGCAAACACCGGAGTAAAATATAATCCACAAAAAGATATGCTACCACTTATTGGTGAAGGCGGAAACAAAGATGTATTTAACAGTATTATTGCCGAGACAATAAATACAGATGAACAGACAATTATAAGTAGTGATTTGTTTTTGTATAACAGAGAAAAAGGAACAGTTTGGGGAGCAAATAATGAATTTATTTCTGCACCAAGACTTGATGACGTTATGTGTGCTTATAGCTGTATGGGTGCATTAATAAACAGAAGTGATGTAAATGAAGAAAGCGTGGCAGTGTGTGCGATTTTTGATAATGAGGAAGTAGGTAGCACTACTAAACAGGGTGCCGATTCAACATTTTTATCTGATGTTCTTACAAGAATTGCTTTGTGCGTTGGAAAGGATGAGGAAGATTTAATGAGAGCCTATGCCCAGTCATTTATGTTGTCAGCAGACAATGCCCATGGAATTCATCCTAACTATATGGAAAAAGCAGATCCAACAAACAGACCTTATATGAATCAGGGAATTGTTATAAAATACAATGCTAATCAGAAATATACAACTGATGGAATTTCGGCAGCAGTGTTTAAGGAAATATGTGAAAAGGCTGACGTGCCAACTCAAACTTATGTAAATCGTTCAGACATAGCAGGCGGTTCAACTCTTGGAAATATTTCAAACAGCCACGTTTCAATTAACACTGTTGATATTGGGCTTGCTCAGTTGGCAATGCACTCACCATATGAAACAGCAGGAATAAAGGATACATGGTATATGTTAAAGGCTGTAAAAGAGTTTTACGAAACACCTATTATAGCAGGAAGAGACGGAGTGTTTACACTGGAATAAATAGATTTGGTCGGAAAAAGTGTAGAGATTTGCTTTAAGGTGCCCCGAAAAAGTGTAGAGCCTTACCCAAAAGTGCCCCGAAAAAATGTAGAGTATTACCCAAAAGTGCCCCGAAAAAATGTGAGAAACTGCCTTGTATACCCCCGAAAAAGTGGCAGGAGAAAGTTTCGTATTTAAAAACTCGTAAACCACAGTGGTATAAATAAGCAAAGTGAAAAAAGATAAATAAAAAATCCAACACTGATTAATTAAAAGTGTTGGATTTTCTTATGGAATTAAGTATATATTTACATTCTAGGAGAAGTTTCTTCTTTAATAAACATAAACAGAAAACTTACAAAAAGTAAGATGGAAGAAAACCAGATTGTATAAAATTTAAATGTAGAAATTAATCCACTACCAAGTCCTGCACCAAATGCAAACATAACAATTATTGCAAAGTAGCAAAGTGACTTAAATAGAATATGTTTGTCACGGGTTCTGCCAAAGACGCAAAGAGATTCCATACCGCTTCTGATATTGCCAATGCACATTGTACTTGCGAAGGCATAGCCATTTACTTTTCTGAATGTTTGAACCTGCATTGCACAGGAAAAAGATACTACAGCGTTAGCAAGCATATTGAGATTTTCAGGTATGAACCCAACAAATAGCAGTAGAAAAATTTCTATTATAAGAACTAATTGGCGCCAATGTATTTGCTGAACTCGTTGGAACTTGGTTCTAATAATTTCTGCTGCAACAATCCCAATTGCAAAAGAAACAAGTGGAATCATATAATGAATTACCAGGTGCCAATTCCTTTCCATAATATTTTGACTTAAAAGAACAATGTTACCTGTTTGGGCATTTGCAAAAACTTTGCCTCTAAATAAATATGTGTAGGCATCCTGTAAACCGCCTGATATTGAAAGGAACGCGGCAGTTAGGATAGATTCAGACATTTGCCCATGTGTTTTGTAATTCATTTATATTTCCTCCACAAGTTTCATAGAATATAGTAAAGCACATAGCTTTGTGAATAAAACATTGACTGAAAAAGGGAAAAGCCAATCTATGTTTTAAACACACCGTTACGTGCAGTAACGGAAAGTTTTATCAGTTAATATTCTGGCAAAAATTAATCCTAATGGAAGAGCCATAATAATCATAATAGCTAATGAGAACCATGAGACAGCTTCCGTAAGTGACATAATGCCAAAATTGTAAATTGCTCTGTATAAATAAAGTCCCGGAACCATAATTACAATGGAAGGAACGGTAAGGGATATTCGTGGATATCCATTATTGCTTTTTATAAAAGAAGCAAGAAGCCCGGCTGTTAGGGCACCAATAAAAGCTGCCACAGAGTAAGGCATGTGTGTAAAATCTATAAGTTCTAAACGGAGTGTGTTTGCAACTGCACCAATACAGGCGGCTGTTGTAGCCATTGGTATAGAACTGTTAAACATAATTGAGAAACCAAATACACCACAAAAACTTGTTATTATTCTTAATACTAATAGTAAAATTTTACTCATGTGTATTGTTGTGAAATCCTGTGGCTGTAGCTTTAACAGAAGTGCCATAATCCAGGCAAACATTGTTGCTACTAATATAATTATTATTGAATATGTTAATCGTTCAAGACCTGAACGTAAATCTAGCTTAGCAAGGTCAATACCGCTTGTTATAAATGGAAAGCCGGGAATTATAAATAACATGGAGCATATATATCCGGCTTCATGTACATGGGCAATACCAAGCACAGACTCAGCAACATTAAAACAAATGGCATAAACCAAACATGCGATTGAAATCGATGCTGCTATATTTAAAAATAATGTAAAATGATGTTTTATAAGCTTTGTACGGACAATATTTCCAACACCAGCTGCAATAAACGCAAAAAGCATTTCAATTGGCCCGCCTCCAAGAAGAAATGTAAAACCACAACAGGCAAGAGCTGCAGCAAGACCTAATTTAACAGGAGAATACAATGTATGAATTTTCTCTATTTCATCAAGTCGTTTGTGAATTTCTTCACCGGTTAAATGGGCGTCTTCCTTTGGAAAGTTCTCAACAAATTGTTCCATTCTGTAAAGCTTTGAAGTATTAACCCCTGTGTTAGATATACTAAGAGACTGTGAAACACAGTCTTTTCCATCAAAACAGTTAAATTCAATGGACATAAGTCCAACATCAACTGTACATGTAACATGAAGTTCCTTTGAAAGTCTGTTCATTGAAGTTCTTACACGCCATGCACCTGTGCCACAGGAAAGCATAATTAAACCAACTCTGCCAATAACAGATGCTTTTTCAATCAAACCTGACTCTTTAATTAATGTATTACTGTCATCACCGGTATAATCATGCCATGGAATTTCCATATGGTTTTTTTCCATAATATCAATGTAATTATTTGTTGGCATATATAATCGCCTCTGCTTTCGCTACATGTTTTTCTAAATGTTTTAAAAAGATGGAATTTGGAAGAAATATTCCAATTTCATCATATCTTTTATTATTTTCTACAAGTGAGTCCTGACCATAAAAAACAAATGCCATAGGGAGATTCTTTTCAAGTTCAATCATTAAGTCCCAAACTGCTGAATAGGCTTCGGCTTCAGTTTTGTTAGCCGTTACAGTGTCAGGCAATTCTCTAATAACTAATATACCTGTATTTTTTTCAAGAATCTGCTGCTTCATTTCCATATTGTCTGAAGTGTATTTATGATTATATCTATATGCTTTTGCAAGATATATTTTTTTATTGTTATTTAACTTTTTATATATTTCATGAAAATGATTGTAGTCTTTTTCGTGAACTTTTGATTTATACTTTGGAAGTAATAATCCATTATCGTCGGTCATAATTACAGGATTTTCTATTCCGTCAGCATTAAATCTATATGGAATCAGATATGAATTTCTAAGTAAGTCAAATATAGTATTTTCACAAATAGCCATCAAAAAGGCTGATAAATCTCTATTGTGATATGCATTGAATAACGCCTGTGAGAATTCTAATGGAGATAAATAGCTATTGATTTCATCATCGCAAAAAAGATAATTGCAAAATGTTTCCTGAAGTTTTTCGCATGCCCAGGGATCATCAAGAATTTTCTGAAATAACACTTCTGTTTTTTCTTCTCTTGGAAAAATTGTTCCTTCTCTCATACAACTCACACCCTTTCTTGAAAATTTCATTCGGCTAGATTATACTATGATTATAGAAATAAGTAAAAATCATAATTGATATGATAACAATAAGTAATTGATATACCAAGGAGAATGCCATGAATGTAAATTTAGATTATTATAAAATTTTTTATTATGTTGCTAAATATGAGAATTTTACAAGAGCAGCTCAGGCATTAGGTAACAGTCAGCCTAATGTTACAAGAGCAATGAATTGTTTGGAACAACAGATTAACAGCACTTTATTTGTTAGAACGAACAGAGGTGTGCAGCTTACACAGGAAGGAAAGCGTTTATATGAACATGTGTCAATTGCTATGGCACAACTTTTAGAGGCAGAGGAAGAACTGGCTGACAATGAAGGAATTTTTCAGGGAAGTATTTCTATTGGAGCAAGCGAAACTGCCTTAAATATATTTTTATTAGATATTCTAAAATCCTTTCACAAAATGTATCCAAAAGTAAGACTAAAAATATATAACCATTCAACGCCACAGGCAATTGAGGCTGTGAAAAGTGGCAAGATAGATTTTGCAGTTGTATCAACACCTGTAAAGGTTAAGTCGCCTTTAGAAAAAACAATATTATGTTCATTTAAGGAAATATTAATAGGTGGAACTGATTTTGAGCATATAAAAGATGACAATATTTCTTTAAAAAATCTTAAAGACTATCCATTAATTAGTTTGGGGCAGGAAACTACTACATACGATTTTTATAATAAGATATTTTTAAAACATGGTATTGAACTTAATCCTGACACGGAGGTGGCAACTACAGACCAGATTATTCCTTTGGTAAAGTCAGATTTAGGAATGGCATTTGTTCCTGAACCTATGGCAAGAGAAAGTATTGAGAAAAACGAAATTGTTGAGATTTCTTTAAAAGAAAAAATTCCTAATAGAGAAATATGTATTGTGCATGATTGCCAGCATCCACTTAATTCTGCAGCGCGAAAATTAAAAAATGAAATATGTTCCTGTTAGAGTTTCTCTTCTATTGAAAAGATATACTCTAATAGTTGCATTTAATTAAGAAGATATGCCTATTATTAAATAGATATATTCACATTTTATTATTCCTGATTAAATAGATATATATTCTATAATATGGTATGATAGACCTTATAGTGCGAAAAGCACAAAAAGGAAGGATATATTAATTATGGAAAAAAAGAGGGATGCTTTTAAAAGCGGAACCGGCTTTGTCATTGCTTGCATAGGCTCAGCCGTAGGTATGGGAAATATTTGGAGGTTCCCATACATGGTATCAGACTGGGGAGGCATGACATTTTTGCTACCTTATGTTTTGTTTGTTATTCTAATTGCTTCAACAGGACTTATTGAAGAAATGGCGTTAGGTAGAGCCGCAAAGGGTGGTCCGATTAAAGCATTTGGAAAATGTACGGAAATTAGAACCGGTAATAAGAAAACAGGTGAGGCCATTGGTGTGCTTCCTGTACTTGGTTCACTGGCTTTAGCCATTGGGTACACAGTTGTTGTTGGGTGGATTTTTAAATACGCCTTTTTAGCACTTTCAGGTCAGTTGTCAGCTATGGGTGGTGATATGAATAAGATAGGGGCAACATTTGGAAGTACAGCAACAAAGTTTGGTAATAATAGTTGGCTTGTAGTTGCCATGATAGTAACAGCAGTAATTATGGCATTTGGTATTGCAGCAGGAATCGAGCGAGCCAACAAAATAATGATGCCACTTTTATTTGTATTATTTTTAGGTTTGGGAATTTATATTTTCACATTACCGGGAGCAACGGAAGGGTACAAATATATTTTCACAATTAATCCTAAAGGACTTTTAGATCCAAGATTGTGGATTTATGCATTTGGTCAGGCATTTTTCTCGCTTTCAATTGCAGGTAATGGAACGGTAATATATGGTTCTTATCTGGATAATTCAGAAAACGTAGTAAGCTCAGCAAGAAATGTAGCAATCTTTGATACAATAGCAGCATTGTTAGCAGCATTTGTTATTATTCCGGGTATGGCAGTTGACGGAGCAGAGTTGTCATCAGGTGGACCGGGACTTATGTTTATTTATCTGGTAAATGTATTTAACGGAATGCCGGGGGGAAAAATCGTTGGCATTATTTTCTACATATGTGTGTTGTTTGCAGGTATGAGTTCATTAATCAACTTATATGAAGCACCTGTTGCAACATTAGAAGAAAGATTCGGACTTAAAAGAGTAACTTCAGTTGGAATAATTGCTGTTATCGGTTGTGCAGTGGCACTTGTTATTCAGGGAATTGTTTCAGGTTGGATGGATGCAGTGTCAATTTACATCTGTCCATTGGGAGCCATGCTTGCAGCAATAATGTTTTTCTGGGTTGCAGGAAAAGATTTTGCTACAACAGCTGTAAATACAGGAAAAGAAAAGCCAATTGGCAAATGCTTTATACCACTTGGAAAATATGTTTTAGTTCCATTAGCTTTTATAGCATTAGTTGCAGGTGCAATTTTAGGTGGAATCGGTTAATAAAAATATAATTAAAAGCGCAGAGAAACCATGGTGGTCATCATGTTTTTCTGTGCTTTTTTTATTTCATTTGCTATAATAATTACGGATATATTTAATAAAAAATATAAGAAGAAATGTTATATGACAGCAAAGGAGAATATAAATGAACATTAGATTAGCAGAAGAAAAAGATATAGATTCAGTAATTAAATTACTAACACAGGTTTTAAATATACATGCAAAAATCAGACCGGACATTTTTATTGGTGGAACAACAAAATATACAAAAGAGGAATTAATGGAAATTTTTAATGATGCTAACAGACCTGTGTATGTGGCAGTAGATGAGAATGACAGCGTTATGGGCTATGCTTTTTGCATAAAGAAGAAACAGCCATTTTCAACTAATATGGTGCCATTTGATTCTTTATTTATTGATGATTTGTGTGTGGACCAAAACATTAGAGGAAAACATGTAGGGCAGAAACTTTTTGAACATGTTAAGGAAGAAGCAAAGAAAATGGGCTGTTATGAAGTCACACTTAATGTTTGGGAAGGCAACGATACAGCCCGCAGATTTTATGAAAAAATGGGTATGGTTCCAAAAGAAACACAGATGGAATTTATTTTAAAATAGAGAATTAATTATGATTTGAAAGTAGTGGTAAAAAAACTGAGATAAGGGAGAGAATTATGAAAATAGCAATAGTGGATGATAGTATAAAGGATAGAGAATATCTGCAAAAAGAAATACAGGAAATTTTTTTTAGAAGAACGAAAAATCATATAGAAATTACTACTTTTAAAAGTGGTGAAGAACTTCTTGAATATTTTTATGATAATAAGGAAGGTAATGCTTTATTATTTGATATTGTTTTTCTTGATATATACATGGAGGATATAACTGGTGTTGATACAGCAAGAGCAATTAGAAAAATAGATGAAGATGTTAAGCTTATATTCATAACCACAAGTAATGAGTTTGCCAGTGAAAGTTATGAGGTAAAGGCAGAAGATTATTTAATAAAGCCTTTTAATAAGGAACGTTTGGAAAAAACTTTAGAGAGACTTGTGATAAAGAAGAAAAAGGAAGACAAGATATTAAAGTTTTCAGAAAACAAAGTGGTTCATGTAGATTCTATTGTCTATACAACATTTTCAGGGCATTATGTTACCATATATTTAAAAGACGAAACATCAATTCAAGTTCGTTGTACTCAGAAAAATTTCGAAAAGCAAATAGAACATTTTCCGCAGCTCATATCTTCATTTAAGGGAATCACCGTTAATTTGGCACAGGTGGATAATATTGAAAGTGACAGATTTAAAATGAAGAATGGCTCATTTGTCCCAATCAGTCGTAGGAAGTATGCTGAAATCAAGAAAGCATACACAAGATTTTTAATTGAAGCTTTAAAGGAGTAGGGCGTATGACATCATTTAGAATTTTTGAAATTATATTATATTCATGTCTTAATTTGCTACCTTATTTGGGGCTTGCCTTATATCCTTTTGCAGACAAATTAAGATTTTCAAAAGTAAAAGTCGGTTTATTTATTTTTCTTTTATTATTTTTCCAAACATCACTTGGAATATATGCAACAACCTGTTCACAGGGACAAAAGGGAATGTTGTCCCTTATTAGTACCCTTTGTTATGGCATATTTTATTTTTTCGTTGTAAAAGAGACCCCGGGAAAGTTAATTTTTGTATTACTAATAGTTTCTAATTTTGCTAATTTTATTGTGATTTGTGCAAAGTGGATGGAAGCACAGATTTTTCCTAAAATGGTATTTGACAATAATAGCTGGTCTTTTTCTTTGTGTACTTTTGTGGCGCAGATTATATTTATTCCAATGCTATTTATATATTTTAGGAAGCACATAAAAGAAATTGCAACCATAGAAACAGGAAGAAAAGTTTGGAGAATTTTGTGGTTAATCCCGGCTACTTTTTATTTGTTTTGGTATCATGGACTTTATTTTAATTCTCAGTCAACAATTGCATTGGCAATGAATCCCGCCAATGTGGTTTTTACATTGTTTGTAAATATAGGGGCAATGCTTGTATACAGTGTAATTGTAAATGCCATAATAGAGTTTCGTAACAATCTGGAATTGCGTGATGAAAACAGACAGTTGGAAGTTCAGAATTTGTGTTATGAAAATCTTAAAACACAAATGGAGTCTACCAGACGGGCAAGGCACGATATGCGTCATCACATGAATGTGATTCGCACCATGGCTGAAAATAATCAGTGTCAGGAGATAAGGCAATATCTTGAAAAATATTTGGAAGCAACATCCTGGAACGAAAAATTTGTATATTGTGGCCATTTTTCTTTAAATGCACTGTTAGTATATTATGTGCAAAAAGCGAAGAATTATGGAATTGATGTTAATATAGATGTGATAATTCCAAAGGAATTGAGTATAAGTGACGCAGATCTTACAGTGTTATTTGGCAATCTGTTGGAAAATGCAATTGACGGTTGCAAAACCATAACAATAGAGAACAAGTTCATTAATTTAAAAATCAAAAGACCAAATGAAGGAGCGTTGGTTTTCTCAATAAAAAATACTTTTAACGGCAATGTAAAATTAGAAAACGGCAAATTCCTTAGCACAAAAGAACAGGGTAGTGGTATAGGAACAGAGTCTGTTAAGTACGTTGTAAACAAATACAACGGAGCTATAGAATTTAAGTCAGATGAAGAGACCTTTAGCGTATCAGGAGTACTGTTTATTTAAAATATTATAACCACTTGATGCCAGGAGCAGACCGTTTGAAGCCAAAATATAGAACGAAAAGAATATTTATATGATAATGATTACATAAATGTTGTGATGCAACTTATGTAATCATTTTTTTTTGTAACACAGTGTCCAAAGCACGAAGCAATCCGTGTTACAAGAAGTGTAGACTTTAGGAATGTCCCATTTGTGCTTACACAAGAATGGGAGAATTATCAAAAAGGAGGACAATATGAGAAAAATATGGAAACAGCTAATAAGTATTTCAATGTCTTTAATAATGGCATTAGGAAGCAATGTGGTAATGACTCAGACGGCTTATGCTGATGAGGAAACAGGAACTGAAACAAAACAGGAAATTGTTTATGGGGATGAGGTGGCGTATGATCCAAACACAGGTCATAGTTATGAATTTGTTAATAGTAGTGTGAATTATAGCACTGCAAAGAAAGAGGCAAAAAATAAGGGTGGTTATTTAATTTGTATATCATCCAAAGAGGAAAATAATATCGTTGTACACTATCTGGAAAAATTAAATCAAGGGGATACCAGAATGTGGATTGGTTTAGAGAGAAATCAAAACGATATATCAAAATTTAAATGGATTGATGGTAGTGAACTTACTTATACTAATTGGGAAAAAGGCGAACCAAGCACATTAAGCGAAACAAGGGTAGAAGTCTATTTTGAAGGAACATGGAATGACTGCTATGGGAATTTAGATCGTCCATATATAATTGAATATGATAAGTGTTCTCATCCGGAAGAAAAAGAAATTGTGGAAAATAGAACAATAACAGATTGTTCAATAGGTGGTTTTACAGGAAAAGTTACATGTGGTGTTTGTGGTGAAATTTTAGATGAAGGAATCATGGTAGAACCGGGAAATCACGCAGAGGCTGTTATAGATAAGAAAACATTTATTGAGGCAACCTGCAAGAGCAAAGGCTTTAGTGGTAATAAAATCTGTCCTTTATGTAAAAAAGTTTTAGAAGAAGGAAAAGAGACAGATATAGTAGATCACAAAAAAGAGGACGAACCTGAAAATTATACTGAAAATACATGTTATGTAGATGGATATACAGGAGACTACAACTGCAAATGGTGTGGTGAAAAGGTACAGGAAGGCAATATTATAGCAAAAAAATCTCATGAATATAAGGATGATGTATGTGTAAATTGTGGACGTGTTAATAATGCAGTTTATGGAAAAGAATATAGCATGAAAACAACAGCACAAAATCCGTTCCAGGTATTTCAATTTAAAGTTGATGAAGATGGATACTATGCAATAACCTGTAGTAATAAAACAGATTGGGATAGCTATGGATATCTTTTTGAAGAAGAAAGCTTTAATGATGATATTATTGCTAACGGAATAAAGGAACTTAAAAATAACAATCGTGTAAGATTAGAAGGGTGCATAAAGAAAAATGATGATGGTGGTCAGGGAAGTGCACCTAAGATTATAGGAAAGCTTAAAAAAAATCATACATATTATTTTGTTGTAGGACCGTGTAGTGATGAATATGAATATGGAGAGTATACAATATCTTGGGAATGTGCACATTCAAGAAAGAAATTTGTGAATAGAACTATCAAATCCTGTGAAGAAGGTGGATACACAGGAGATTTACAGTGTAAAGATTGTGGAAAAACTATTAGTGAAGGACAACAGATTGAACCCCAATCAGACCATAGTTATTCAAGATATTATACAATTGGTAAAACTTGTACAAATTATGAAAAAAGAGTGTCTGAATGTGAATATTGTGGTTATGTACATAAGGAAATTAATGAAAAAGAAGGTTTAGGCGAACATGTATTTGTGAAGGTAAATCATAAGGAACCAACATGTACTGAAGAAGGTTATTCTTATGACTTGAAGTGTAGTGAATGTGGCGAAATTAATAATGATGGGAATCAGAAAGCCGGACAAACAATTCCCAGCATTCATAGTAATCTGTCAGGAAGCAATATTATAAAGTATTATAACGAATCAAACGCAACATGTTTTAAAGCAGGTTACACAGGAGACACAATATGCCTGATATGTAATAAGGTTCTTGAGAAAGGTAGTGAATCACCACAGCTAGAACACAATTATGTGGATGATAAATGTACAAACTGTGGTTTAACAAAGAATCAAATTCAGGAGCTTAAGGATAATTGCTTTGAGATTAATTCTTTCGAAGATTTATTAATGTATTTACAGATGGGAAGTTTAGGAATAAATGGAAAATTAAATGCTGATATTAAGTTCCCGGATAATTACAAAGATGATGATAATATTTTACAGGGGGCATCTTTATTAAATTCAAAGCTAGATGGAAATAACCACACAATATCAAACGTAAACATAGAAGGAATACCATGCCGTTTATATGATAGTATTGGTAATAGTACATTAAAAAATTTAAAAATTGAAGTTCAGGGTGAATGTGAACAGAGTATTTATTACCTTACAGAATATGCGTATTATTCTACAATAGAGAATTGTACATTTGAGGGAAATGTGAAAGCTTCCAGAAGTGATGTGGCAGCGATACAAACAATCGATACATGTACCATTTCAAAATGTATTAATAATGTTGATTGTGTAAATTTCGGTGATGCATATGTGGCAGGTTTAGCTATTAAGGCAAACAATAGTAATATTACAGACTGTGAAAATAATGGTGATTTTTCAGCGAATGATTCTAATATTGCAGGTTTAGTACACACGGCGTCAAATTGCCATATAGAGAATTGTATTAATACAGGTAATATAACAGATGCATATGAGGCTGCAGGAATTGTAGCATCAATAAATAATAGTGAAATTAAAAACTGCACAAATAAGGGGGGATATTACTAATGCAGAGGGGGCAGTAGGCATTTGTGCATATGCATATAACACTAAAGTAGAAGAGTGTAGTAACTATGGCAATATTATTGATAATGAGTATGTAGCATCAGGAATAGTAGGTTGTATTCTTCAGGCACAGATTATAAATTGCACAAACTATGGAAAAATAAAAGCAGATGACTGTGCAGCTGGAATTTTTTATGCTAATAGCAGAGATGATGAGGGATATTATGATCAGAAAGAAATAATTCAAGGATGTACTAACAATGGCGAAATTACTTCTATAGATGTAGCAGCCGGAATTGTAAGTAGTATATATAATTGTAATATTGATAATTGCACTAATAACGGAGATGTACAAGCTGGAAGTATTGGGGGAGGAATTCTAGCAAGTACAGCCAACTCATCAATAAGTAATTGTATCAACAATGGAAGTGTTGATGGATATGAATATGTGGGTGGAATTTGTGGTTCCAGTGACGATGGTGTAACATTTGAAAAAGTATACAATTCAGGAAAAGTTACTGAAGAAGCTTTTAAGTCAAAAGGAATAACAAATGGAACAGGTAATGAAGTTATTAAGGATTCAGAAGAAAATCATGAACACAAATATTCAGAAGTAGTAGAAATGACACCTGCAACATTAACAGAAAACGGTGTAATCAAAGAGAAATGTTCTTGTGGTTATATTAACAAGAGAACAATTAGCCATCCAAATGAACTTATTATTTCAAATGACAAATTTGAAGCAACAGGCGAAAAGATTGCACCTACAGTTACAGTAGTAGATGTTGAAAATAATCCTATTGACCAGAAATACTACACAGTAACATATCGCGACAAAGCCACAGGTAAAACAGTGGATCAAGTAAAAGCGGTTGGTACATACGAAGTTGTAATTACTTTCAGCGATTTATATGAAGGTGAAATGACAAAAGAATTTACAGTAGTTGAAAAGACAACTGAACCTGCAACTTCAGATGTGACAACAGGAAACAATGAAACATCAACACCTGACTCAACAACAGGTGACCAGGAAGTATCAACACCTGACTTAACAACAGGTGACCAGGAAGTATCAACACCTGACTCAACAACCAGTGACCAGGAAGTATCAACACCTGACTCAACAACAGGTGACCAGGAAACATCAACAAGCGAAACAACAGCAGGAGATGTTGAAACAACAACACCAAAGACAACTACAGGAGACAAAGTAACTACAACCGGCAACAAACCGACAACAAAAGTTAAAAAACCGGGCAAGGTTAAAAAAGTATCTGTAAAGAAACTTAGCCGTAAAAAGATTAGCGTTAAGTGGAAGAAAATAAAAGGTGTTAAAGGCTATCAGGTTAGATATGCTACAAACAAAAAAATGAAGAAAGCAAAAATTAAAACAATTGCCAAAAACAAAGCTTCATTTACACTAAAAAAATTAAAAGGCAAAAAATACTTCATTCAGGTAAGAGCTTACAAGATTGGGAAATCAAATAAGAAAGTTAAAGGAAAGTGGAGTAGTGTTAAAAAAGTTAAAATGAAGAAGTAATATCATTTTAGAACATGGTTAGATAGTAACTTCAAACAATTAACCATAAATTGTAAAAAGACAGCTACGGCACATGGTATGCAGAAATTATAAAATTTCTTATGCATATCACAACCTAGCTGTTTTTTTCAATATTATTTTAGATTAATAATATTTCCCCCAGGTAATTCAATAGACTCAATATTTTCAAATCCCCCAATATAACCTGTGTATCCTATAAATGTAGAATCTTTAGGATTATATGAATCTGATGTATAGGAAATCAGATTAGAATATTTCTTCCCATTTTTTAGATGCAAATAAATAGGAATATCTTTACAATTTGTAGAAAGACTACCCATAAGAAGATCATCACAAGCTTTTGATAAAGCTTTAATACTTTTTGTTCTGCTATCATAGCTGTAATTAATAACGTATGAAAGTGGTGTAATGGTTATGTCTTTGATAGTAAAACTAGCATTTTTATAATTTTTGCCAAGATTAATTTCTTTATTGACAGTTTTCTTAATCCCTGCTGTTCCGTATTTTAGATTCCATTTAAGTACCCATTTACCTCTAATTAAAGGAGTGTCTTCTGCAATAGTGTTGCTACTAACATCAAATCCCTGGAATTCGATTATCATCTGTTTAATATCATAATGATGTTCGTTGCTTACTGTTATACCGTAGGTACCCTCGTCTTCATTTACAATGTGCCAGTCACTACCACCTGTGGCAAAGGATAGCCCATGTTTTTTGCCATTGTTGTCTATTGCATAAATTTCATAAAGTGGATCTATGTTTGGAATGCCCTTGTTATATTTAGCATATTTAGCAGGGCATTTTAACTGGTCTTTGTATTTCCCATAATCAACTTTGAAATATACATATATCTGATTTAGGTCTGCAACAGTTTCAAGCAATTTAATGGAAATACCTTTGTTTTTATCTGCAACAGTATTAGCTTTTCCTGTTGAATAAAGTGTGTCGAAACCATTTTCAATAAGATATTTTTCAGCAGCTGATTTTGTTTCGGTTTGAACAACGCTGTCTTTTACATGGGAATCCATGTGAAGTGCGTAGCTAATGGCGGAAACTGTACCTGTTGATAATGCAATGCAGGCAAGTGCCACAGCAGCAGCTTTTGAAAAACTCCAGTTTTTCTTTGTTTTGTGATTTCCTTCTACAGAATTAAGAATTTGTTCGTCCATGTAGGTAGAAGTTTTTAAGTTGTTATAAACTTTTTTGTAATCTTTAATGTTCATACTAATCCTCCTCTAAATCCATTCGCAACAGCTCACGTCCCTTTTTTAACCTCATCTTAATTGCAGATTCCTTTACATTAAGTATTTCTGAAATTTCCCTGCAGGTATATCCTTCATAATAGTGTAGGTACATTGGACCCTTGCATTTTTCCGGTAGGTTCAGAACCATTTCCAGCAACTCATTCCCCTTGTTATGGTTTGAATGTGAAACGTTGCCGGTTTCAAAAATCTCATTATCAAATAAATCTCTTTTCTTATTCCAAAAAGATTTAAGATGATTCTTCGATAGGTTAATGGAAATCCTAATAAGCCATCGCTTTTCGTGTTCGTCTGTTTCGAAAGTTTTCTTATTACAGTACAATTTGGTAAATACTTCCTGTAGAATGTCCTGAGCATCACTTTGATTTTTAACGTATGTAAAGACAATTCTAAAAAGGGTATCTTTGTATCTGTAATATTTCTCTTCAAATTCTTGAGTACTCATTAATTTTTATCTCCCTTCACCTTATATACAATTGTAATACGAAAATGGTCAATTGGGCTAAAAGGATTTTATATAAAAGTTAAAATAATCCAAATTCACCTTAAGATATTAAATTAACAAAATAAAAGTCAAATGATACAATTTCATTAACAAATAAAATCGGGTTAATTTGAGATTGTGGTATTTTGATACCAAACTAAATTTATGTAAAAGTAGTAAGGAGATAAGTATGTATATTGCAGATGAGAAAAGATATGAAAGAATGAAATAATCTTAGGACACTATGTAATAAACGAACACATATAATTTAGGAAAGTGCAGGGAAAAGATATGATTAAAAAATTAGAAAACGGATTTATTTTAAATACTAAAAACACTACATATGCCTTTAGAGTTTTGAAAACAGGGCATCTTGAACATTTATACTATGGAAAGAAAATCGCAATTGAAAACATGGAACCTTTAATTGAACAGCATAACTTTATGCCTGGTAATACAGTTGCATATAATCAGGAAACAATGGAGTATTCTTTGGAAAACATGAGACTTGAAATGTCTTCTTATGGAAAAGGTGATGTAAGGGAACCTTTTGTGGAAGTTGTTAAGTCAGACGGTAGCTTCACCAATGATTTCACTTATGCCGATTCAGAAATATCATGGGGAAAGCAGCCATTTGAAACATTGCCCGGTTCTTATGACGAAGATGGTAATGTGGACCATTTGACAGTTACTTTAAAGGATAATGACTTGGTAATGGAATTACATTATTATGTTTATGAAAACTGCGATGTTATTACAAGAAGCACAGTTTTAATAAATAAAGGTAAGGAAAAAGTAAATATAAAAAGATTAATGAGCATGCAGCTTGATATGTTTGGCATGAATTATGTAATGACAACATTTAACGGCTCATGGGCAAATGAAATGAACAGACATGATACAAAAGTAGCTGCTGGCAGATTTGCTAATTATTCATATGCCGGAACTTCATCTAACAGAGCAAATCCATTTGTTATGATTTCAAGGGAAGAGACTACAGAAGATTTTGGCGAGTGTATTGGAACTAATTTAATTTATAGTGGAAACCATTATGAAGCAATGGATGTATGTTCTTTTAATAAAACAAGATTCGTTTCAGGAATTAATCCACAATCAATGAGTTATGGACTTTTACCGGGAGAGAAATTCGAAGCACCTGAAAGTGTTTTAACATATTCTAAAAAAGGTTATAACGGCATGAGTCAGAATATGCATAAATTTGTAAGAGAGCATATTGTAAGAGGTAAGTGGAAATACAAAGAACGCCCTGTTTTATTAAATAGTTGGGAGGCAAACTATTTTGACATTACAGAGGAGAAACTTATTAATCTTGCAAAAGCAGGAAAAGATATTGGCATAGAATTGTTTGTAATGGATGACGGTTGGTTCGGAAAACGTAATGATGATACAAGTTCTCTTGGAGACTGGTATGTAAATAAGGACAAGCTTCCTAATGGACTTGCTCACTTAGTTGATGAAATTAATAAAATAGGTTTAGACTTTGGTATTTGGATTGAACCTGAAATGATTAATAAAAACAGTGAACTTTACAAAAAACATCCTAACTGGGTATTGGAAAATCCTAATGCACAACATTCAGAAGGCAGAAATCAATGTATGCTTGATTTAACAAATAGTGAAGTTGTGGACTATATGATTAAGGAAATTAGCAATATTTTAAGTAGTGCAAATATTTCTTATGTTAAGTGGGACATGAACAGAATATTCTCTGATTATTATTCAGCAGGTTTGTCTTATGAAAGTCAGGGTGAAGTGCCACACAGATACGTTTTAGGTTTTTACAAAATGGCAAAAGCGCTTACAGAGAAGTTCCCTGAAATTTTATTTGAAGGCTGTTGCGGTGGCGGAAACAGATTCGACCTTGGAATGTTATGCTATTTTCCACAGATTTGGGCAAGCGATGACACTGACGCAGTGTGCCGTGTAAATATTCAAAACGGATACAGCTACGGTTATCCAATGAGTACAGTAGGAGCACATGTTTCAGCATGTCCAAATCACCAGACTTTAAGAACAACTCCAATTGATACAAGATATAATGTTGCCTGTTTTGGAGTATTAGGTTATGAATGTGACTTGACAAAAATGTCAAAGGAAGACCTATTCTTAATTAAGAAGCAAATAGAAGAATATAAGAAGTGGAGAAAAGTCTTACAGTTTGGAGAATTCTACAGAGGAAAGAGTCCTTACGAGAACTCACAGGACAGTGATTCTAACAATGTATATCAGTGGACTTGTGTAAGTGCAGATAAGAAAAAGGCTGTTGGCATGTTGTTTAGAAAAATTATTAAACCAAATGATCAGTTCTTAAATTTCAGACCAAAAGCTTTGGCTGAAAATAAGGAATATCATTTCTATAACCGCCCGGTGTACCATAACAAAAAAGATATGGGACATTTTGTCTACGAAAATAATGAAATTAAAAGTAATGAGAATTTATCAAAAGATGAAGTTTCATTTGTAGCAGAAAATTTTGTAAAAGGTGAAACTGAAGATTACATTGCATACGGAAGTCTTTTAAATGAAGCAGGTGTTAATCTGAAAGAAGGATTTGCAGGTATAGGAATAAACGGAGATACAAGGATTATGAAAGATTTTGACTCCAGACTTTATTATATGGAAGAAATGGAATAGGGCTTTTGAACCGTTTCAAATAAAAATAGTACAAATTAACTGAAAATAGTCCAAAAAAATTTAAAAATGCACAAAGAAAATGTTAAAAGATTTTAAAAATTGTATAAATTACACTGAACTATGTCCTAACTGTGAAAATGTTACTATGGTACTATTGAATTACAAAGAAACCCGAATAAAAAAATTGTAAGGAGGAAATTTTTTATGAAACTAAAAAAAGTTGTAGCATTTGCAATGGCAGCAGTTATGACATTGGGAATGGTAGGATGTGGTAGCAGCTCAGGAAGTAAGAGCAACTCATCAAAGGATAGCAAAACTATTACAGTTTGGGCTTGGGATGAGAATTTTAACATTAAGGCAGCAAAGGAAGCAGCAGAAATTTACAAAGGAATTGATAAGGATGTAAAAATTAAAGTTGTTACAATGGCACAGGATGACATTGTTGCAAAGTTAAATACAAGTCTTTCATCAAAATCTTATGACGGTCTTCCAGATGTAGTTCTTATTGAAGATTACAGAATTCAGGGATACTTACAGTCATATCAGGATGAGTTTTATGATTTATCATCAGTTGTTAATAATGACGATTTCGCAAATTATAAAACAGGTGTAAACACACTTAATGGAAAAGTATATGGCGTTCCATTTGACAGTGGTGTTGCAGGATTATTCTATAGAACAGATATTTTAAAACAGGCAGGATATTCAGAAAAAGATTTACAGAACATCACTTGGGAAAAATACATTGAAATTGGTAAGAAAGTAAAAGAAAAGACAGGCAAGTACATGTGTACACTTGATCCTAGTGACATAGGTCAGATTCGTATGATGTTACAGAGTGCAGGTGCCTGGTATACAGACAAGGACGGAAAAGTAACAATTTCAAACAATCAGGCATTAAAAGATGCAATTAAGATTTACAAAGATTTAGTAGACGCAGGCATTACAAAGCAGACTTCAGACTGGAATCAGTTTGTAGGTGCATTTAACAATGGTGACGTAGCTTCAGTTATTACAGGTTGCTGGATTGCTCCTTCAATCAAGGCAGCAGAAGACCAGAGTGGAAAATGGGCTGTAGCAGCATTTCCTAAGATGGGTTCAAACTCATCATCAGTTAATGCTTCATCAATTGGTGGTGCAGGTTGGTATGTATTAAAGAATACAGGTAACAGCAAGTTAGCAGCTGATTTCTTAGCAAAAACATTTGGTAGCAACACAGATCTTATGAACTCACTTGCAAAAGATATTAGCTTAGTAAGTACATTAAATGCATCATCAGATTGTGCAGCATACAAAGAAGAAGATAAATACTTCGGTGGCCAGAAGATTTTCGGTGACCTTGGATCATGGACAGAAAAGGTTCCAACAGTAAATTATGGAGTTCATACTTATGCAATTGAAGATATGATGACAGAAGCTGTTTCAGCAATCGTTGGAGGAGCTGACATGGATTCAACATTAAAATCATATCAGAGCAAAGTAGAATCAGCAGTACAGTAAATTTTACGGTACTTAAGATAAACTAATTTAAAAATCTAAAAAACAAGACTCAGAAGTGGCCCGATATTCACAAGAATGTTTCCCATTATGTGGACATCGGGTTTGCTTTTGAAACCAATACTTATTAAACAAACATGTGTGAAGAAGTAAACAGAAGGTAGTAGATAAAGGAGGCTGCGTTAAAATGGATAAACTAAAAAAACGAAATAAAGCAGTTACCCGTAACAGTGGGATGAGTCCCAAATTAAATAGAAAAGGATGGGCATTTGTTCTTCCGGCATTTATTTTAATACTTATATTTGTATTTTACCCAATGGTACAGTCATTCCTGTTATCATTAAAAACAGGAATGGGAAGTAACTTAACTTTTACGGGACTGGATAATTATAAAAGATTATTAACAGACGAAACATTTAAAAAAGCATTATTTAACACAGTTTTATACTTGATAATTCAGGTGCCAATAATGATTCTTTTAGCACTTGCAATTTCATCAATGTTAAATAATAAGAAGTTAAAATTCAGAGGATTTTTCAGAACAGCAATTTTCTTACCATGTGTAACATCACTGGTAGCATATTCCATTATTTTCAAAAGTTTATTTGCAACAGATGGAATTATTAACTCAATACTTATGAACATACATCTTGTAAGTGAACCAATTCAGTGGCTTACAAATCCTATAGCGGCAAAGGTTTTAATTATCATTGCCATTACATGGAGATGGACAGGATACAATATGGTATTCTATTTATCAGGTATGCAGGGAATTGACGATTCAATTTACGAATCAGCTCAGATTGATGGAGCTTCAGCATTTGCAAGATTCAGATATATTACATTACCAATGCTTAAGCCAATTATTTTATTTACAACAATTAACTCAACAATAGGTACATTACAGTTATTCGATGAAGTTGTAAACATCACAGACGGTGGCCCGGCTAATGCAACAATTACAATATCACAGTACATTTACAATACAATGTTTAAATATAACTCAAACTTCGGATATGCATCAGCTATATCTTATGTAATAGTTATCTTGGTAGTTGTATTGTCATTTATCCAAATGAAAGTAGGTGACAAGAATGACTAAGAAAAAAATAATGAGTATTTTACAGTACGTTATATTAATTATATTAAGTATCATTTCAATCTTCCCATTTTATTGGATGATTGTGGCAGCTACAAACAAGTCTGTAGATGTATCAAAAGGCACATTAATGATTGGAAGTCATATTGTAGAGAACTTTAAGTCATTAATTGCATCAGACTTAAATTATTTTGGAGCATTTAAGAACTCAATTATAATCGCAGTAGTTACAACAACACTTGCAATGATTATTTCATCTGCAGCAGGATATGCTTTTGAAGTATACAAGTCAAAAGCAAGAGACAGAGTATTTAGTGTTATTCTTGTTTCAATGATGATTCCTTTTGCAGCATTAATGATTCCATTATTCCAGTTATTTGGTAATTTTAATACAATTCCAATATTAAGCTGGATTGGAATTAATACACCGGGATCAGTAATTATTATTGCCATAGCAACGGCATTCTTAATTTTCTTCTTCCGTCAGAACACTCAGACATTTCCAAAAGATTTGGTTGAGGCTGCAAGATTAGACGGACTTGGAGAATTTGGAATTTTCACAAAGATTTTCATTCCAACAATGAAATCAACATACGCAGCAGCTATTATTGTTACATTTATGACAAGCTGGAACAACTACATGTGGCCATTAATTTCTTTACAGTCACCTGAAAAGAAAACATTACCACTTATTCTTTCAGCATTAGGTTCATCATACACACCTGATTATGGAATGATGATGGTAGCAGTTGTAATCGCAACAATCCCAACAGCATTAATCTTCTTCTTAATGCAGAAGAACTTTGTACAGGGAATGACAGGCTCAGTAAAAGGTTAAAAAAGAACATAAAAAACACAATAATATGGATTATGGTTAAAAGAAATTTTAGCTGTAATCCATATTAGTATAAATATAAAAATATGGAGCGGAGGTAAAAATGAAAAAATCAGTATTAAAACCGGAATTAAACTGGCTAAGCAATCCGGAAGTTTTTCGTGTAAACAGAATGGATGCACATTCTGACCACTTTGTATATGAAAGTGAAGAAGCCTACAAGAATAATAAAAGCAGTTTATTTCAGTCATTGAACGGTCAGTGGGACTTTGCTTACGCAAATAAGCCGGCAGAGCGAATGGCAGACTTTTATAAAATGGATTTTTCCACAGAAAAATTTGACAAAATAAATGTACCGGGACATATTCAGCTTCAGGGGTACGACAGATGTCAGTATATTAATACAATGTATCCTTGGGATGGCAGAGAGGAAATGCGTCCACCTCAGGTATCAGAAGAATATAATCCTGTTGGAAGTTATGTAAAATATTTTGACCTGGATAACAGCCTTTTGGATAAAAATATTATTCTTTCATTCCAGGGTGTTGAAGTGGCTTTTTATGTTTGGGTAAACGGAGAGTTTGTGGGATATTCTGAGGATACTTTTACACCATCAGAATTTGACATAACAGATTTTGTACAGGAAAAAAACAATAAACTTGCAGTGGAAGTATACAAAAGAAGTAGCGCAAGCTGGATTGAGGATCAGGATTTTTGGAGATTCTCAGGCATATTCAGAGATGTTTATTTACAGGGACTTCCAAAAAGTCACGTATACGACATTGATTTGAAATCTGATTATGATTACAAAAATCACACAGGCGATTTAAACACAAAAATTACTATAACAGGTGCTATAGGTAATAAATATAAAATAGATTTAAAAAATCCAAATGGAGAAGTAGAAACTTTATTTGAGGGTAACACAACGGACAAATTTGAATTATCCTCAAAAGTTGAAAACATTGCTCCTTGGAGCGGAGAAAAACCAAATTTATATGAAGTAATTGTTTATTTATACAATGAAAATAATGAAGTAGTAGAAGTTGCATTTACAAAATTCGGCTTTAGAAAGTTTGAAATAATCAACAAAGTTATGTGTCTAAACGGCAAGCGTATTATTTTCAAAGGTGTAAACAGACATGAGTTTAGCGCTACTGAAGGCAGAGCTATTACAAAGGAAGAAATGATTTACGACATTAATTTTATGAAACGAAATAACATTAATGCTGTAAGAACTTCACACTATCCAAACCAGAGTTTATGGTACAGACTTTGCGACGAATACGGGATTTATTTAATTGATGAAACTAACTTAGAAAGCCATGGCTCATGGCAGAAAATGGGTGTAATTGAGCCGTCATGGAATGTTCCGGGAAGTCACGATGAATGGAAAGAGTGCATTCTCGACAGAACACAGTCAATGTACGAAAGAGATAAAAATCATCCTGCAATACTTATGTGGTCTTTAGGAAATGAGTCTTATGCAGGAACTGTTTTAGAGGCAACATCTAAATATTTACATGCCAAAGATAATACAAGATTAGTACATTATGAAGGTGTAGTTTGGAATAGAGAGTTTGACCATATTACTGATATGGAAAGCAGAATGTACGCAAAACCTCAGGATGTAGTTGAATATTTGGAAAACAATCCAAAGAAACCATACATTAACTGCGAGTACACACATGCCATGGGAAATTCATGTGGTGGCATGCATTTGTACACAGATTTGGAAGACAAATATGATATGTACCAGGGAGGCTTCATTTGGGATTATATTGATCAGGCAATTGAAGTAGAAGAAAACGGTAAGAAGGTATTAAAGTACGGCGGAGACTTTGGCGAACGGGCAACAGATTATTGCTTCTGTACAGATGGAATAATTTACGCAAACAGAACTCCTTCACCAAAGGTTCAGGAAGTAAAATATTTATATCAGAATATCAAGATGAACATTTTTGAGAATGAAATAGAAATAGATAACCAGAATTTGTTTACAAATACTAACAAATATGTTTTTGTATTGGAAATAATCCAAAAGGAAACAAGCATTTGTAAGAAAGAATATTCTTTTGATGTGGAACCGGGAGAGAAAAAACGTTTTCAGCTAAACATACCTGAAACTATAGGTTTGACAAGAAATGAAGATTATATTTATAATATGTCTATACAGCTAAAAGGTGATGAAAAGTGGGCTGAAAAAGGCTTTGAAATTGCTAAGGAACAGTATGTTTTTGAGGGTGTCTGCAACACTGAAAAAACAGCCATTAACAATTTAGAAGTTATTAATGGAGATGTAAATATCGGTGTTAGAGGAAATGATTTCTTTGCCATGTTCTCAAAGCAGGAAGCAGGAATTATTTCACTTGTATATTCAGATAAGGAATACATTACAAGGGCACCTAAGCCAACATTTGTAAGAGCATATACAGACAATGACAAAGGTTGTGGCTTAGATTTCCAATATGCTATATGGGACAAAGCAGGAAAAACTGCAAAGTGTACAGGATTTGCAAAAGATGAGTTGGAAGAGGGCATAAAAATAACATATGACTATGTTCTTCCAATAGAAGGAAAGAGCTGTACAATTTCATATTTGGTATATGGAGATGGCTCAATAGACGTAGATTTCAAGTTAAAAGGTGAGGACGAATTTTCAATTCCTTTATATGGTATGGAATTTAAATTACCAAAAGAATTCGTTAATGTAAAATATTTTGGAAATGGACCTGAAGAAAATTATCAGGACAGAAACAAAGGTGCAAAGCTTGGAGTTTATGAAACTACAGCAGCAGACAATATGTCTTCCTATTTAATACCTCAGGAATGTGGTAACAGAACAGGCATAAGATATATGGAAATTACAGATGAAACACAAGAAGGAATCAGATTCTCTTATGTGGATAAACCAATTGAGGGAAGTGTATTACCATACAGTGCGGCAGAACTTGAAAACGCAATGCATATAGAAGAACTTCCACAAAGCAGCTACACCTGGGTACGTGTTTTAGGACAGCAAATGGGAGTTGGTGGTGACGACAGTTGGGGCGCACCAGTTCAGGAAATATATACAATTCCTAAGTCAAAAGTTCACGAATTTAAATTCAACATATCACCTGCAAAGCAAAGAAGTTAGAAAAGGTGAGTGAAAAATGTCAGACTTATGTAAAGTATTAATTGTCGATGATGAGTACATTATGAGACAGGGAATAAAACATTTAGTTAATTGGGATAAAGAGGGATTTCTTATCGTTGGTGAAGCCACCAACGGTAAGGAAGCCCTTATTATGGTTGAGGAATTAAAACCACATATAGTTGTAATGGATGTTGTAATGCCGGTAATGGACGGAGTGGAACTTACAAAGGAAGTTCATGAAAAATATCCAGACATAAAGATTATTGTTCTAAGTGGTTTTGATGACTTTTGCTATGTAAAGGAAACTCTCAAAAACGGGGCAATGGATTATATTTTAAAGCCTACATTAACAGGAGAGGTTTTTCTGGAAGCTTTAAAGAGAGCAGCAGACAGCATACCGGGATTTAGTTTGTCAGGTAACAGCAATTTGAATTTGAATCATGCATTAGAGTGGTACATAGCAGGTTATTCAGATTCCATGAACATACAGGATTTCCCTGAATTTGCAAAACTAAATACATATAGGATGTTTGCAGTTGACATAAATTATGCATTTGAAAATGATAACGATTATGTAGCAAAAATCAGAAAAGAAATCCGAAAAACACTGAACGAAGCAGGAATCATATTTGGTAGAACAGTTATTGATAACAGAAATTTAATATACGTTTTTAATTATGATATTGTTTACGAAATCGGTGTTTTGGAAAAATTATCTAGGATTGCTGAAAGGGTAAAAAATGTTAAGCCTAAGGGATTTTTTGTTTTAAGCAAAAGATTTGAAAATATACAGGATGTAAGAGAAATTTATTTACAGGTGGAAAGTCAGATAAACAGCGGCTTTTATTATGACAATAAATCAATATTGAATATGGAATATTCTAAGGAAATCCAGAAAGAAATTCCCAAATTTGATTATAATGATTTCTCCTATGATTTGCGAAATGGTGAATACAATACAGCAATAGGAAAAATGCGTGGCTATATTGAAAAATGTGCCAAGGCTCATGACAATTGCGAGAAAATCAAGAATAAGGCTAAAAACTTTATTTACAACATTATTATTATGCTAGAAGAATATGACATTGATGTTGAACCTATGAGACGTAAGTATTTTAAAGAAATAGAAGAGACTATTTATGTTACTGATTTTTTAAAGAAGCTGGATGAAATTTTAGATGAAATAAAAAAGGCTTTTGCTGAAAACATGACAGGTACCGACAGGGTAATGAACAAAATAACAAAGCATATTTTGGAACATTACATGGAACCATTGGATTTGGATTCTCTGGCAAAAGAGTTTAATTATAATTACAACTATTTATCATCATATTTTAATTCCAAAAATAAGGAAGGTTTCAGTGGTTATTTAAACAAAATCAGAATTGAAAAATCCTGTGAAATTTTGAAGAAGGAAGATATACCTATTTCAGACGTAAGTACAATGGTTGGATATTCAGATCATAGTTATTTTTGTCGTGTATTTAAGAAAAACACAGGGTACACACCAAGTGTGTACAGAAGACGATTCAGATAAAAAACAAAATTATTACAATATGTATAAAAAGAATATATTATAAATATTCAGGGAATAAAATATGAATAGAGAAGATGAAAAAATGCACAGTGAGAAGGCATGGAATAAAAAGATACAGAACAAGAAAGTGCTAAGCGGTAAGGAAAAAATCCACAAAAGGGACAGTATAAAAAAAGGCTTAAAGGAGAGAAAAGGCAGCCTTATTATTAAAATAATGGCAGCAATTATTATCGGTGTTGTTTTAATTAGTCAGATTAATATTCTCCTTGTAAATAAATTTTCAAAAGACTTTTTCAGTGAAGTGTATGGAGATTCACAGGAAAAAAACATTGAGAAAATACAGGAAGATTTGGAAGAATATTTTGACAGTATTGAAAAAACATTTGACAATATTTCCACAAGTTATGACATAAATATGTATTACTCAGGAAAGAATTCGTCATTAGCAGATAAATTTGTTGCAATGCATAACATGCAGAAGTCTTTTCAAAATGCAATCGAAAGTAAGCTTAGCGGAACAACGGTCCTGCTTGTGTCAAAAGAGGGAGAAATCTCTGTAAATAACAATGATGTGCTTACAAAAGACTGGAAAGAAATTAAACAAAATGAAGTTTTTAATGAAGCACGAAAAAACAACCGAAAGTTATGTTACAGCTATGTAGATGAAGGCTTTACTTATGCAACTAAGTCAAGCTCCATAATTTTAGGAGTAAAGGCATTAAGAGATATGAATAATAAGTTGTATGGTTATGGTGTGATTTTAATACCTGATAGTGAGCTGGATAACTTCTATAGATATGGTGAAAACCAATACAACAGTATTAGCATAATTGACAGCAATGGCATGATTGTCTCATCTACTGATAAATATCAAATAGGAGAAACAGATACAGAACTACAAAAGATAACAAACGAAATGCTTGAAAAAGAAATCACTGTTGAGAAAATGGAGAAAAACGCAAAGACTAATATGGTTTTGTGTAAAAAAATTCCATACGTGGATTACAGTTTGTGCTTTACGGTAGATGCAAATGAGGCCATTGAAAGTCTTTATAATATTTCAACTTTGATGTGGTACATTGCAATAATTACAGGAGCAGTTCTTTTAGTAATTTATATTTTAATTAGAAGAACCATGTCGCCATTAAGACAGCTTGGAAGAAAAATGTCTTATGTAGCAAAGGGTGATTTTAATCAATATGCGGAAGTGACAGGGGATGGAGAAATTCAGGAGCTTGCAAAGTCATATAACAGAATGCTTCATGATATCAACCATTATGTTGACAGCATAATTGAGATACAGAAGCAAAAACGACAGGCTGAGATACATGCTCTTCAAATGCAGATAAACCCTCATTATATTTACAATACATTAACCAGCATAAAATGGTTGATTATGCAGGGTGATACTGTAAAATCAACAAAAGCAATTGATGCATTTATTAAGTTGCTTAGAAGTACAATAAGCAAGTCAGATGAATATATTTCCGTTGAAGAAGAAATAGAAAATCTGAAAAACTACATGTATATTAACGAAATCCGATATGGCGAAAAAATCAAAACAGAGTTTTTCATAAGCATAAACGAACCGGACCAGTTAATGATTCCTAAAATGATTTTACAGCCGTTTATTGAGAATGCATTCTTCCATGGATTTCCTGAGGGACAAAATGGAGAAATTTTTGTATGTGTAAGAGAAAAAGCAGAAAAACTTATTGTAGAAATTATTGACAACGGTGTTGGAATGGATGAAAGACAGGTTAACGAACTTGAAAACGGTAAGAGCAGTAGAAAGTCAGAACATTTTACAGGAATTGGAATTAATAACATACGTGACAGACTTAAATTAATATACGAGAATCAATATGAACTGAAAATAAAAAGTTCATTAGGCGAAGGCACAACAGTTACAGTTGTCCTACCTATACAGCACAAAGAAATATAAATATTATAAGAAGATATAGAAAGGCATCGTATAGGAAGCCTTTCTTAAGACGCAGGAATGTAATTATTTTTACAAACCTGCGTTTTTTGTGTAATAAAAAATAGTTTCAAACGGGCATGCACCTGACGCGTAAAATGTGGCAGGGACCATTCTTTGTTCTAAGAAATTTTTTCTCTATGAAACAGAATTTCTTAGGAAGTTATAAAATTTCTGAACCGAGGTGCTCATGGCACTACTTTTATTTTTAACCAAACAGACTTCTCTAATAGGAAGTTTTTCTTCAATATTAATAGGAAAGACTTTTTTATCTTCTATTAGTTCTGTTGCCAAATCTTCCGGATAAAAGCCAATGCCAAGATTATGTGTAATCATAGGAATAATCTGGTCTGTAGTAGCAACTTCCATATCAGGAGTAAAAGGTACGCTGTGAGCTATATAGAACTTATTGTACAAATCATAAGTTCCTGTACCTTCAGATAAACTGATTAAAGGAATTTCTGTTAAGTCCTTAAGACTTTTGGCTGTGTCTGTAAGGTAACTGTACTTAGGACCGCAAATAAGAATTTCCTTACATTTACTTAAAGGAATTTTCTCAAGAGGCTTTTTTAATGACATTGGAGTGGTGACAACTGCCAAGTCAATTAAGTTTGCTCTCATGGCACGTATGGCTTCCGGTGTAGAGTGATTAAAAATACGAATTCTAATATTAGGAAACTGTTCGTGAAAAATTTCAAGTTTATCTAACAGGAAAAGTCGCAGAGCGTTCTCACTAACACCAATTGTAATAATACCCTTTTCAAAAGTCTTGTCCTGATGAAGCTCCTCTTCACCTAAAGTAAGGTGTTTGTAGGCAATGGAAACATGTTTGTACAGTTTCTTTCCTTCAGGCGTTAAAATAATGCCACGATTAGAGCGCATAAACAATTTACATTCAAGTTCCTGCTCTAAGTTCCCCATGCATCTGCTTATGTTAGGCTGGCTGTTTTGTAAAACTTCCGCAGCCTTAGTAAAGCTTTTGTATTTTGCCACAAAATAAAAAATTCTATAATAATCAAAAGTAATCATGTCTAACCTCCCAAGTGAAAATCTAAATGAAAAATAAATTGTAACCTTATAATATTTCAAAGCATATAAAGATATCATACAAATATATATTATAAGAATATGGAAAACAACCATATAACCATTCCATATTATACAAGTATTTAAGAGTGTCTAATTAAATGACGATCTAAAAAAATTAAGTAAAATTAAATTTTTTTAGGAATTTTTTGACTAATGTATAAAATTACCATAAATGTATAATCATTCTAAATATATATGTACTTTTTATACAATACCATACTAAAATGATATAGTAAATATATTAAAGATATATTTTACATATTCCCAAGAAAAGAGTTATAATACGTGGCAGTTAAAAAGTTGTCATGAAAGGAAGTGAAACTGTTGAATGACATTGTTAACAGATTATTAGAAGAGCTGAATTGCGATGTTGTTTTCACGATTCCAATTTTTGGCGGCATTCCAATTTACGAATCAGTAGTAGTAACTTGGATAATCATGCTGGCGGTTTTGCTCATATGTGTTCTACTTGTTAGAAATTTAAAAGTAGAAAACCCGGGCAGAAAACAAATTGTTTTGGAAACAGCAGTTCAGGGACTGTACAATTTCTTTAAAGGCACCATAGGAGAACATGGAACAGCATATATTCCTTATCTTATGTCAGTTGTGCTTTACATAGGAATTGCAAACCTTATTGGTTTAATAGGGTTTAAACCACCAACAAAGGATATGAATGTTACAGTGGCACTGGCAGTCATGAGTATAGTCCTTATAGAGGTGGCAGGAGTAAGACAAAAAGGAACTAAAGGATGGCTGAAAAGCTTCGCAGAGCCTATGCCAATAGTTTTACCAATTAATGTGTTAGAGGTATTTATTAAACCACTTTCACTTTGTATGCGACTATTTGGTAATGTATTAGGTTCATTTGTAATCATGGAATTATTAAAAATTGTAGTTCCGGCATTCTTACCGGCAGTATTTAGTTGTTACTTCGATATATTCGATGGATTGATTCAGGCATATGTTTTTGTATTCCTAACATCCTTATTTATAAAAGAAGCAACTGAATAAAAATAAAAAATAAAAACAAATTTGAAAACGTAAAGGAGAAATTATTATGTCAACATCATTATTAGTAGCAATTGGAGCAGGTATTGCAGTATTAACAGGTATTGGAGCAGGTATGGGTATTGGTAAAGCAACAGCATCAGCTTGTGATGCAATTGCAAGACAGCCTGAAGCAGAAGGAAAAATCAGTAAGTCACTTCTTTTAGGATGTGCCCTTGCCGAAGCAACAGCTATTTACGGATTCGTAATTGCCCTATTAATCATTCTTCTTTTAAAATAATAAAAGCAGAAAGGTAGGAAAAGCGTATGCTTAAATTAGATATATGGAACATTGTTTGGACAATAGTTAATATCTTAGTTCTTTATGCTATATTTAGAAAATTTCTTTTTCAGCCTGTGCTAAAAGTTATACAGGACAGAGAAAACATAATAAAAGATCAAATTGATAATGCACAAAAAGTTACAGATGATGCAAATCAGTTGAAAACAGATTATGAAAAGAAGCTTGAAGTAGTTAAAGAGGAAGCCGATAAGATTATTGTTGAAGCAAGACAGCGTTCTGAAAAAGAAAGAGCCAAGGCTATTGAAACTACACAGCAGGAAACTCAGGATATGATGGAAAGAGCCAGAGGCAACATTGAAAGAGAGCAGGAAAATGCAAGAAAAGCTGTTCAGGCAGATATTGCCAGATTAGCAATTGCAGCAGCAGAAAAAATCGTAAAAACAGGTGATAGAAGTGACAATACAAGTAGTAAATAATGCGAAAGTATTATATGGCTTAAACTTGGATAGAAGTGAAGTTGAAAGTGTAGAGAATATTTTTTCTCTTACACCACTTCTACAGGAAACAATTAACAATCCTACAATTCCAAAGGAAGTTAAAGTCAATATAATAGGAAAAGTATTTTCAAGTGAGAATATTTCAGAAAAGCTTATTAGATTTTTGCAGGTAATGTGTAAGAACAATCAGGCAGATGACATGAAAGCCATTTTTGAACAGTATTACTTATATTACGACCAGATGAATAAAATAATTCATGCAAAACTGATTTGTACTTCATCATTTACAGATGCAGAAAAACAAGAAGCTGACAACATATTAAAAGAAAAATATGCAGATTACAAGGTTATTCTGACACAGGAAATTGACGACACGTTATTAGGTGGCTATGTACTTAAAATTGGAAACCATGAGTACGATAAAAGTTATAAAGAACGTTTAAGACAATTGCAGGAGAAGATAACCGGGAGGTGAAACAAGTGAGTGCAATTAGTGCAGAAAATATAATTTCCATTATACAAAGCGAAATTGAAAACTTTGAGTGGAAAGAAAGCGATAGAGAAACCGGAAAAGTTATATGGGTTGGTGATGGTATCGCCACTATTTACGGAATTGAACATGCCATGTATGGAGAAATCGTAGTTTTCGAAAATGGTACAAAAGGTATGGTTCAGGATATCCGTCAAAATGAAATAGGATGTATTTTATTTGGTAGAGATACAGGTATTAAGGAAGGCACAAAAGTTGTAAGAACTAAGAAGAAAGCCGGAGTTCCTGTAGGTAAAGGATTTATCGGAAGAGTAGTAAATGCTTTAGGTGAACCAATTGACGGAAAAGGAAATATTGAAGAAGAAGGATATTTACCAGTTGAACAGGATGCTCCCGGTATCGTAGACAGAAAATCCGTTGATACACCAATGGAAACAGGTATTTTGTCAATTGACTCAATGTTCCCAATTGGACGTGGACAAAGAGAATTAATTATCGGTGACAGACAGACAGGTAAAACATCTATAGCAACTGATACAATTATTAACCAGAGAGGTAAAGATGTTATTTGTATCTACGTTGCAATCGGACAGAAAGCATCAACAGTTGCAAAGATTGTATCAACTTTGCAGGAACATAAAGCAATGGATTACTCAATAGTAATGTCAGCTACAGCCAGTGATGCAGCATCATTACAGTACATTGCACCATACGCAGGTACATCAATGGCAGAATTCTTCATGCATCAGGGAAAAGATGTTTTAATTGTATATGATGATTTGTCAAAACACGCCGTAGCATACAGAGCTATTTCATTATTATTAGAAAGATCACCTGGACGTGAAGCTTATCCTGGTGACGTATTCTATTTACATTCAAGATTATTGGAACGTTCAAGCAAATTAAGTGATGAATTAGGCGGTGGTTCAATTACAGCCCTTCCTATTATTGAAACACAGGCAGGCGACGTTTCAGCATACATTCCAACAAACGTAATTTCAATTACAGACGGTCAGATATTCCTTGAAAGTAACTTATTTAATTCAGGTATGAGACCAGCCGTAAACGTTGGACTTTCTGTATCACGTGTAGGTGGTGCAGCACAGACAAAAGCCATGAAGAAGGCAGCAGGTAGTGTAAGAATTGACCTTGCACAGTACAGAGAAATGGAAGTATTCACACAGTTTTCTTCAGACTTGGATGACAACACAAAGAAACAGTTAAATCATGGTAAAGCATTAATGGAACTTTTAAAACAGAAGTTATGCCATCCATATTCATTACATGAACAGGTTATGATTCTTACAATGGCAAATAACGGAATATTCGATGAAGTTCCAACTAAAGAAGTAAGAGATTGTTGTAGAGAAGTTTTAAATTATATAGATTTAAAACATGGTGAAATTACAGAAAAGATTGAAACTGAAAAAGTTCTTACAGAAGAAATTTCAAAGGCAATAATTGATGCAGCACATGAATTTATGGAAACAAAGAATTAAAATTAAGCAGGAGCGAATAATATGGCAAATGCAAAAGAAATTCAGGAAAGAATGAGTAGTATTAATGATACATTGAAAATTACAAATGCAATGTACATGATATCCTCATCAAAATTAAAAAAGTCCAAAAAGATGTTGCAGGATACAGAGCCTTATTTCTATGAGTTGCAGACACAGATGAGCAGAATTTTAAGACATGTACCTGACATTGAAAGCAAATATTTTGAAAAATCAAGAGATGAGAAAAAAGACCCAAAGGTAGGTTACATAGTAATTACCGCAGATAAAGGTCTTGCAGGTTCTTATAACCACAATATTTTAAAAATTGCGGAAGAAGAAATTGAAGCTCACAAAGATAATAAATTGTTTGTTTTAGGTGAAGTTGGACGACATTATTTTGAAAAAAGAGGAGTACACATAGATAAACAATTTCATTACACAATACAAAATCCAACATTAAACAGAGCTAGAAATATTACAGAAGAATTGTTGGAATTGTATATAAACAATGAGTTAGATGAAATTCATATTATATATACAAAAATGATTAATCCAATTAAGGAAGAAGCAGAAATAAAGCAGTTGTTACCACTTTATAAAACAGATTTTCAGATGAAAATTCCTGCAGACATTCCATTGGAACAGGTAACATTCAGGCCATCACCTGAAGAGGTAATGAACAAGATTGTACCTGCCTACATTGAAGGTTTTGTTTACGGTGCTTTAGTAGAAAGTTATTCCTGTGAACAAAATGCAAGAATGATGGCAATGGAAGCGGCAACAAAAAGTGCAAAAGACATGCTTCAGGAGTTAAGCGTGCTTTACAACCGCGCAAGGCAGGCAGCAATTACTCAGGAAATTACCGAGGTAATCGCTGGAGCCAAGTCACAGAAAAATAAGAAGTAATGGAGGAACAGTTCAAATGAAAACAGGTAAAATAGTACAGGTTTTAGGTCCTGTTGTAGACGTTGCATTTGAAAATGGTGAACTTCCCGCAATTAAAGACGCACTTGAAGTACAAAATGGTGATAAAAAGTGCGTAATGGAAGTTGCACAGCATATTGGAAACGACGTTGTTCGTTGCGTTATGCTTGCGTCAAGTGAAGGACTTTCAAGAGACATGGAAGTTGTTGCTACAGGAAGTGGTATAAAAACTCCGGTAGGAAAAGAAACATTAGGACGTTTATTTAACGTTTTAGGTGAAGCAATAGATGGTGGCAAAGCATTAGATGATGCAGACAAATGGGAAATCCATAGAGAAGCACCAAGCTTTGACCAGCAGAACCCAGCCCAGGAAATATTGGAAACAGGTATTAAGGTAATCGACCTTTTAGCACCATACGCTAAAGGTGGTAAAATCGGTTTGTTCGGTGGTGCCGGCGTTGGTAAAACTGTATTAATTCAGGAACTTATCAGCAACGTTGCAACTGAGCATGGTGGATATTCAATATTTACAGGTGTAGGTGAAAGATCAAGAGAAGGTAATGACTTATGGACTGAAATGAAAGAATCAGGTGTTCTTGAAAAAACAGCCCTAGTGTTTGGACAGATGAACGAGCCACCTGGAGCACGTATGCGTGTTGCTGAAACAGGACTTACAATGGCAGAATATTTCAGAGATGTGGAACATCAGAACGTATTGTTATTCATTGATAATATTTTCAGATTTACACAGGCAGGTTCTGAAGTATCAGCCCTTTTAGGACGTATGCCATCAGCCGTAGGTTATCAGCCAACACTTGCAAATGAAATGGGTGAACTTCAGGAAAGAATCGCATCTACAAAGAACGGTTCAATTACATCAGTTCAGGCTGTATATGTACCAGCCGATGACTTAACTGACCCGGCACCTGCAACAACATTTGCTCACTTGGATGCCACAACAGTATTATCAAGAAAGATTGTTGAACAGGGTATTTATCCTGCTGTAGATCCTCTAGAATCATCATCACGTATCCTTGAGGAAGACATTGTTGGTAAAGAGCATTATGAAGTAGCACGTAAGGTTCAGGAAATTCTTCAGAAATATAAAGAATTACAGGATATTATCGCAATTCTTGGTATGGAAGAATTATCAGAAGAAGATAAGACACTTGTATACAGAGCAAGAAAAATTCAGAAATTCTTATCACAGCCATTCCATGTAGCTGAGAACTTTACAGGTGTAAAGGGTGAATATGTTCCACTTAGCGAAACTATAAAAGGTTTCAAGGCTATTATTTCAGGTGAAATGGATGAATATCCTGAAAATGCATTCTTTAATGTAGGAACAATTGACGATGTTATTAAAAAAGCAAGCAAGATGAAGGAATAAAATCATGTATTGCAAGGATTGGAGTAATATATGGCGACTAATACATTTTATCTAAGAATAGCGTCTGCTAAGAAGATTTTCTTTTCAGGAAGATGTGTTTCAATTATAGTACCTGTTGCAGATGGGCAGGAAGAAATTCTTGCACACCATGAAAACATGGTCAATGCAGTAGAAAATGGTGAATTGAAATTTAAACCTGAAGGCGCAGACAAATATACAACAGTAGTTGTAGGTACAGGCTTTGCCCAGATAATCAACAACCGAGTAACTGTTTTAGTAGAAACAGCCGAGTTGCCTGAGGAAATCGATAAAGCCAGAGCTTTAGAGGCAAAAGAAAGAGCCGAAGAACAATTGCGACAAAAGCAAAGTATGCGTGAATATCATCATTCAAGAGCATCTCTTGCAAGAGCAATGGTTCGACTGAAGGCTACAAGCGGAAAATAAATAAGAAAAAGCAGTAGTATTTGTAATGAGGTACTATTGCTTTTTTTGCTCTTTGTTAAGCTTGGGGGAGAAAATAACTTACATAAAATCGTGTGTGATTTTTAAAAATAATTTTAAAAAGTTTGAATAAATTGAAAAAAAATAAAAAATGTTGCATAAAGTCAGTTTACGGTATACAATAAAAATGTGGTATGAAGAAAATAAAAGAAAAAACAAAAAATAAATATAAAGTTCTCTTGCATACTTCACAAGAGGACTTTTTTTGTTAGGAGGTAATTTTATGAAACACAAAATATGTAAAATTGTAGGAGCTTTATTAATGGCGACAGTGTTGTTTTCATCTGCAAACAATGTAGGGGCAAGTGAAACAAAAGTAAATTTTAAAGACGCATACTTGCTATTTTCAATTTGGGAAGGACAAGGTGATGCAACCATTGAAATAGGAGAGGATTTCTTAACTAAAGATAGAAATCTTGTTAATTATAATGAATTTGAAGATATCCTATTAGATGGAAAAAGCTTAAACAAAGAGAATTATGATATAACATCAGAAAATGAAAAAAATGAAATAGTTAAGGTTTCATTGAAAGAAAAGTATCTGAAGTTATTAAAAGATGGAGCTTATAATTTTGATATTGTTTTTGAAAAGGTTGTTGTGCCAACAAGATTATATGTGGTAAATAACAAAACGCAAATAAAGGACTTGTATTTTGATTTTAGTAAGCCTGAAAAAAATGGTGAAATTGTAGCCCAAATTGATACAACAGTTTTAGGGACAAACGTTGATATGAATCTGTTCAAAAATATTTTTAACAATGGAAAAATCATTAATACAAAAGATTATAAAATAGTTCAGAAAGGGAAAATCATAACTGTTACATTTAGCAAAGCTTATGCAAACAAAATACCAGTGGGAACAACATATTACTATGCTGATTTCTATAATGTTCAAATTGGTTTAAAGGTAACTAAAGGACCTAAAAAAGTAACAGGTTTTAAAGCTACTAGAAAAAAATCAGGTATGAAGATTAGTTGGAAGAAACAGAAAAATGTTACCGGTTATGTAATAAAGATTAGCAAAGATAAAAAGTTCAAGAAGAATGTAAAAACAATAAAAGTAAATGGCAAACAGAAAAGTAAGCTTATTAAAAAGATAAAAAAAGGAAAGTATTTTCTGAAAATAAAATCTTATGTTGAAATAGGTGGAAAAAAATACTACAGTGAATGGTCAAAAATTATAAGAAAGTAAATATATATGTAGGGAAAAAAGGTAATTATTGAAATAAAAATAATTACCTTTTTTTGTGCAATCTGACGTAGTTTTTTACCTATGATTATGTTATGGTATTTTATTATGAAAATAGTAAAAAGTGGCAAATAGGAGAGTTGAATGAGAACAGTTTTAAAGATTTTTAAAAGAGATTTTCGCAGGGCGTTTAGCAACAGAGCGGCGGCTCTTATTATGGTGGGAGTAAGTCTTCTTCCTTCATTATATGCCTGGTTCAATATTGCAGCTAACATAGATCCCTATGCAAATACTCAGGGCGTAAAAGTTGCAATAGCAAATTGTGATGTGGGAAAAGAAACAGAGCTTCTGTCAATGAATGCGGGAGAAAATATTGTAGAGAGTCTAAAGAAAAATGACAAGCTGGGTTGGACTTTTGTAAGTGAAAGTCAGGCAAAGGAAGGGGTGAAATCCGGAAAATATTATGCGGCAATAGTAATTCCGAAAGATTTCAGTGAATCCCTACTTAGTATTTTGTCCGGCAAGCTTAAACAGCCGGAGCTGGATTATTATCTAAATGAAAAGAAAAATGCAATTGCACCAAAGATTACAGATTCAGGCGCTACAACAATACAGCAACAGATAAATGACACTTTTTCGTCAACAGCTTCAGAAGCAATATCAAAAATGGTAAGTGAGGCGGCGAAAAAGATAAAGGGTGATGTTGATGATGCAAACGAAACAATCATTAATGACATTTCTTTAGTTCATAAAAATATTGAAGAATATAATAAAGTTCTTAAGAATTTTAAGAAAACAGCAAAGAGTTCGGAAAAAATAATTGATGATACAATCGATATTTTAAATGAAGTTAATAAGGTGGCTGATTCTACATCAGATTCTGTTGCAGGTGTATCTTCACGAATTACAAATTCAAGAGAAAAGCTAAGAACTTTTAACGGCACATTTTCAAATAAACTACAGAATATAGAGAGTGATTTTAATGATATTGCAATAGCAACTTCAACAAAATTAACAAATTTTGAAAACAAAGGGACAAGTGCAAAAGAAGAGTTGGAGGTAGGAATTGACCAGGTTAATTCTTTGGTTAAAAGAAATTCAAAAATATTAGAGGAGCTTGCACAGCTTAACCGTAAGCTTGGAAATGACAGTGCCACAACAAAAATCGAAAAGCAGATTAGTGAAATTAATGACGTAGATACAGCTTTAGGAAAAATACAATCATCCCTAAACAGCGGTAATTCTACACTTGATAAGACTATAGCTAAGTCAAAATCCACAAGAGAACAAATTGGTTCAGTGGCTACAAATGGCAAGAAATCCTTAGACGGTTACCAAAGTGATTTTCAGAAGAAAACATTGCCTAATGTATACGCATCTTTGGATGGCATGGTTACCATTAACGGCAATTTAAGCTCAACTCTGAAAGGGATAAAACCAACAGTCAAAGAAGCAAAGAAAATATTAAAACAGTTTGGTAAAAGTCTCAACAACATTTCAACAACAATGGATAATGCAAAAGAAACATTAGCAAAAGTTGATGAAAAGTTAGAAGGAATTGTAACAGACCTTCAGGCAATTAGTAGTACGGGAACATACGAAGAGTTAATTTCATTAAAGGGAATTGACACTGAAAAAATATCAGATTTTATGGCATCACCTGTTGATATGGAATCAGAAGTGCTATATGAAGTAAAAAATTATGGCTCTGGCATGACACCATTTTACACAAACCTTGCTTTGTGGGTAGGTGGTTTGATTTTAGTTTCTATTTTAAAACAGGAAGTTGACAGAGAAGGAATAAAAGAAAAATTCTCAGCAACACAGGGCTATTTCGGAAGATGGCTTTTGTATGTGTGCACAGCCGTTGTGCAGGGATTCATAGTGTGCGTTGGAGATTTAGTAATACTTAGAACACAGTGCGTACATCCTTTTGTATTTATTTTAACAGGTATGTTTTTATCATTCGTTTATGTAAATATTATTTTTGCACTGTCAATAACATTTAAGCACATAGGAAAAGCGGTTGCGGTATTACTTGTTATTTTGCAGATACCAGGTTCGTCAGGAACATATCCTATTGAAATGATGCCGGAATTTTTCCAAAAGCTACATCCGTTAATGCCATTTACATACGGCATTAATGCTATGCGTGAGTGTGTGGCAGGCTATTACGGTCATATTTATTTGGAAAACATGATAGCGTTGGTTGTGTTTATAATTTTAGCTTTGTTTGTAGGCTTGGTAATCAGACCGTTAATTCTTAATTTGAACAATATGTTTGATAAAGAGTTGGCAAAAACAGATTTGATGTTATGTGAAACTGCAACAGCTACAAATAAAAACAAACAACTTCAAATGATAGCGAGAGCAATTTTGCAGGATGAATATGGAAGAAAGCAATTCCTGGAAAAGTCTGCTAAGTTTGAAAAGAATTATCAGAAGAAAATTAAAATCGGATTTATTAATATAATTATAATTCCTTTAGTATTTTTAATATTAATGTTTAGTTTAGAATCCAAATTGGTATTTTTAATATTGTGGATTTTATCAATAATAATTCTTGCGGTTTACTTGATTTGCGTGGAATATATTCACAACAAAATACAAAAGCAAATTAAGGTAAGTGGATTCACTTCAGAAGATTTTGTAAAAGTATTAAAGGAGGAGAAGGACACATGAAGAATATTTTAAGAATTTTCAAAAAAGATGTCATTCGCATCCATAAAAACGTAATAGCCCTTATTGTAATCATGGGTATTACGATTGTACCTTGCCTGTACGCATGGTTTAACATTGCAGGAAGTTGGGATCCATACAGCAACACTGGAAATCTTAAGGTGGCTGTGGCAAGTGTAGATGACGGTTATGAGGGAACTTTGATTCCTATTAAACTAAATGTGGGTAATCAGGTTTTGTCAGCATTAAGAGAAAACACTCAAATGGATTGGGTTTTTACGTCAAAGAAAAAAGCGGTTGACGGTGTGAAATCCGGAAAATATTATGCAGCAATTGTAATACCTGAGAATTTTAGTAACCGAATGATGAGCATTTTTTCAAAAAATGTAAAGAAGCCTAATATTATATATTATTCAAATGCTAAAGAAAATGCCATTGCACCTAAGGTTACTGACAAGGGTGCTTCGGCAATTCAAAAGCAGGTAAATCAGGTATTTATTGAGACAGTATCTGATACAGCCTTAACAGCTCTTCAAAGTGTATCAAATCTTGCGCAGGCAGGAGATGCAGACGATATTGTTAATAATTTGTGGAACAATCTGGATAAAATCGCAGATGATCTTGAAGCTACACAAAGCACGCTGGAAACTTTTGGCAACATGGCAGATGCTTCACAAAGCATGTTAAGCACAACTACAGACTTTTTTAAGGATACAAAAAGCAACACAAAAAGTAGCGAAAAAGAATTTAGCGGAATTAAAAAACAGTTTAGTGGCATTAAAGACACACTAACTGCTACAACAGATGCCATTAACAGCGCACTTTCTTCAGGAAAGAAATTTTACGGAGAAATGGGTGATGTTATTGAAGATGCACTAAGCAGTCAAAGTCAGAATACTACAGACGTTAAGACCACACTTAACAAGACATCATCAAAAGTTAATTCAATGATTAGCGACTACTCCAAGTTGAAGTCTTCATTAGAATCAATTGAAAGTCGTCACCCTGAGTTAAGTAAGTACACTCAGTTTTTAATTTCAAAAATAGATGCATCATTAGAAACACAGGAGAAATTAAATGACAAATTAGGTGAAGCTGAAAAAAATCTTACTACAGGGAAAAGTCAGTTAAACAAGGACAAAGCAGATATTTTGAAATTAGTTGATAAAAGTAAAACATCTGTATCATCAGTAAAAACAGATTACTCAAAAGACGTGGAAGAGGCTTTAAAGAAAATTTCAGATTCAGCAGGTAATGTTGAAAATGACATTTCAGGTCTTTTAACAAAAATTGATAACAGCGCAAAAGGAATTTATAAGTTATCAGATTCTGTTGATTCAGATTTATCACAGATAAAGAAAACATTGTCAGACTCAGGTAAACTTTTATCAAAAGCAGCAAAGAAAATCAGAAAAACAACAGGCAAGTTGAAAAATGCAAAAGATGGCGACAATTCAGATTTGAAATCACTAATCATGGGTAACAAAGAAGATTTAACTTCATTTTTGGCAACACCTGTACAGTTAAAAACGACCAAGTTGTATCCAATAGATAACTATGGTTCTTCAATGGCACCATTTTACTCAACCTTATCAATATGGATAGGCGGAATTGTATTGGTAGCAATGTTAAAAGTAAATATTTCTGAAAAAATGAAAAAATCTCTTAGGAACTTACAGAATTATCAGGCATACTGTGGAAGATACATTATTTTCTTAATTGTTGGCTTGATGCAAAGCACGTTAATTGCTTTAGGCGATTTGTATTATTTAGGAATACAGTGCGAACATCCATTTTTATTTGTATTTGCGTGCTGGTTTTCAAGTATTGTTTATGTAAATATTATTTACACATTAACAGTATCTTTTGGGGACATAGGAAAAGCCATAAGCGTTATTTTACTTGTTGTTCAGGTAGCTGGCGCAGGCGGCACCTTCCCAATTGAAGTGGCACCGGGATTTTTCAGGGCAGTATATCCACTACTTCCATTTACATACAGTATGACAGCTTTAAGAGAAGCAGTTGGCGGCATGTACGAAATGACATATTGGATTGAACTTGGAAAGCTTGGAATATTCCTTGTGATTTCTTTATTTGTAGGTTTGGTTTTGCGAAGACCAATAATAAAGATGAATGACGCATTCACTGAAAAGCTGGAAGAGACAAAGATAATGTAGTGCTGAAAGGCTGGAAGAGACAAAGATAATGTAGTGCTAAAAAGCTGGAAAAATCAAAGAAAACATAGTGCAGAAAAAATGGAAAAATCAAAGATGTGTAAAGGCTAAAAGTTTGAAAAGTCAAATACAATGTAAAGATTAAAATCTGTAATAAGTAAATGGAATGTAAAGATTAAAATCTGTAATAAACAAATAGAATAAATTGTGATATACTTTTAGAGTTGGTGTTTGAGAGCATCGGCAATGAGTATAATACATTTACAAGGCAGAAATAAATATCCATTGAAGAAAGCGTTTGATATCTATAGAATTATAAGCTTCAGGATATAATATTTAACGCGTTGTGTTTATTTTGGGATAGTAATTTTGTATGGTAAATGTGGCATGTACTTATTAGGAGATTAGGTAAATATATAAACGAAGGAGACTGAAAATGAAAACAAGAATTGGTATTTTAGGTTATGGTAACCTTGGAAGAGGTGTTGAGTGTGCTGTAAAAGAAGCCACTGACATGGAATTAGTTGCAGTTTTTACAAGAAGAGATCCTAAGGATGTAACAATCCTTACAGAAAATGTTCCTGTATGTAACGTTAAAGACGTAGAAGATTGGAAAGAAAAAATTGATGTTATGATTTTATGTGGAGGTAGTGCTACAGATCTTCCTGTTCAGACACCACAGTTCGCATCAATGTTTAATGTAATTGATAGTTTTGATACACATGCAAGAATTCCTGAACATTTCGCAGCAGTTGACAAGGCTGCAAAAGAAGCAGGAAAAGTTGCAGTTATTTCAGTAGGTTGGGATCCTGGAATGTTCTCACTTAACAGAGTATATGCAAATGCAATTCTTCCAGATGGAAAAGATTACACATTCTGGGGTAAGGGCGTAAGCCAGGGACATTCAGATGCTATTCGTAGAATCAAAGGTGTTAAGAATGCTAAACAGTACACAATCCCAATTGAAAGTGCATTAGAAAGAGTTAGATCAGGAGAAAATCCAGACCTTACAACAAGAGAAAAACATGAGAGAGAATGTTTTGTTGTATTAGAAGAAGGTGCTGACGCAGCAGCTGTAGAAAAAGAAATCAAAGAAATGCCAAACTATTTCTCAGATTACAATACAACAGTTCATTTCATTTCTGAAGAAGAATTAGAAAAGAACCACAGCGGTATGGCTCATGGTGGTTTTGTAATCCGTTCAGGAAAGACAGGAATGAACAAAGAACATAATCACATTATCGAATATAGCTTAAAGTTGGATTCAAATCCAGAATTTACAACAAGCGTTTTAATCGCATACGCAAGAGCAGTTAAACGTCTTTATGACGAAGGTCAGAAAGGTTGCAAGACAGTATTAGACATTGCACCAGCATACCTTTGCGAAGCAAGCGATGAAGATTTAAGAGCACACTTATTGTAAGAAGTAAGGCGTGTTTGTGGCTACTGCCACACATTTATAGAAATTGAAAAATTAGAAAATAGAAAAAGGGCATCCCAAAAGGCAAGTAAGAAGCCGAAGGGGATGCCCTTTTTAGTAAAATTCCACCCCTATGAGCAGAGAAACAAGCAAAGGGGTGGGAATCCTGGAAAGAAGTAAAGCAAGAACAAGAAAATAAGTCAAAATTCCACCCCTATGAGAAGAGAAACAAGCAAAGGGGTGGAAATCCTGGGAAAGTAGTAAAGCAAGAAAAAGAAAACAAGTCAAAATTCCACCCCTATGAGAAGAGAAACAAGCAAAGGGGTGGAAATCCTGGGAAAGTAGTAAAGCAAGAAAAAGAAAATAAGTCAAAATTCCACCCCTATGAGCAGAGAAGCAAGCAAAGGGGTGGAAATCCTGGGAAAGTAGTAAAGTAAGAAAAAGAAAATAAGTCAAATATCCACCCCTATGAGAAGAGAAACAAGCAAAGGGGTGGAAATTCTGGGAAAGTAGTAAAGCAAGAAAAGAAAATAAGTCAAAATTCCACCCTTATGAGAAGAGAAACAAGCAAAGGGGTGGAAATCCTGGAAAGCAGTAAAGCAAGAAAAAGAAAATAAGTCAAAATTCCACCCTTATGAGCATAGAAACAAGCAAAGGGGTGGAAATCTTGGAAAGTAGTAAAGCAAGAAAAAGAAAATAAGTCAAATTTCCACCCTTATGAGCATAGAAACAAGCAAAGGGGTGGAAATTCTGGGAAAGTAGTAAAGCAAGAAAAAGAAAATAAGTCAAATTTCCACCCTTATGAGCATAGAAACAAGCAAAGGGGTGGAAATCCTGGAAAGTAGTAAAGCAAGAAAAGAAAATAAGTCAAAATTCCACCCTTATGAGCATAGAAACAAGCAAAGGGGTGGAAATTCTGGGAAAGTAGTAAAACAAGAAAAAGAAAATAAGTCAAATTTCCACCCCTATGAGCAGAGAAACAAGCAAAGGGGTGTAAATCCTGGGAAAGTAGTAAAGCAAGAAAAAGAAAATAAGTCAAATTTCCACCCTTATGAGCAGACAACATTTTTGTGGTGTGTAAGTTATCTTGTAATCAATCGTGGAATAAGCAATGAGACGGCGGCGAAGTTCGCTTCATTTGTATACATAGGAATTACTATAGGCAGATTTTTATGCGGATTTGTAGCAGACCGACTAGGTGACAGAAAAATGATTCGAATGGGAATTGTTGTAATTGTAGTTGGCTTAGCACTTATGTTTATTCCTACAGGATTAGATACGATACCCCTTATTGCATTAATAATTGTAGGACTTGGATGCGCACCAATTTATCCATCAATTATACATTCAACGCCGTTCAATTTTGGAAAAGAAAATTCGCAGTCGGTTATTGGAATACAAATGGCATTTGCATATGTGGGAACAACTTTTATGCCACCACTATTTGGTATAATTTCGCAACACATAACAATAGCGTTATTCCCTGTGTATATTTTAATTTTTACATTACTAATGCTGTTAAGTACAGAGAGACTTAATAAAATGAAAAGTGTAAACGAAAGAAATAAGATTATGTAAAGTAAAACGATAAATTGGAAATATTAAAACAGAAAAAAGTAAAGTAACTGAAAGTAAATATGGAACAAAAAATTATAAATACGACCGAAAACCAAACACAAAACCAAATGAAAACTGAAAATACGACTGAAAATCAAACGTAAAACAAAAACTGAGAATACGACCGAAAATCAAACGCAAAACAAAAACTGAGAATACGACAGAAAACCAAACGTAAAACCAAACGAAAACTGAAAATACGACTAAAAATCAAACGTAAAATCAAACGCAAAATTTTACGTTTGATTTTTTTTGAACGATTTTCCAGAGATAAAAATTTAAAGTAAAATGTATTGTTTTTAGTGCTATAATAGACAGGTAGTGAAAATACTTAAAGAAAAGGGGAAGTTTATTATGGTACTAAAAACGAAAAGAATCTTATCAATAACCTTGGCAGTAGCAATGGTAGCTACCGCACCAAATCAAATCCCGGCAAAGGAAAATGATATACAAATTCAGGCAAGTCCCGGAACGGTGGAAAAAGTTTTACCGGAAGGCTTTACGGGAGTAACAGCAGAAATTAAAAATGCGTGGAACAAAATTGACGAGGAAATCTTGGCAAATGGCAATGCAAATTATCCTGCTGATGATGGCAAGAAGCCAACACTCAAAATTTGTCCTGATGAAAATTACACAATACCAGAGGCAATTAATGAGGGAGAAACTCTTCAGGTTATGTATGACGTGGATTTGCTGGTGGGCGCAACTTCAGCAAACAGAGTCAAGGCTTTTAAAGATTATGTAGACGAAAGCAACCCACACAACACACCAAGTGGTGGGGCAAGACTTAAAAAAAGACCATATTTAATTGGAACTGAAATATGGTACAAGTTGGATGATGCAATCAAGTGGACAAAGGTTCCTGAAAAAACTCAAAAAAGACTGGGACATTATTTTATGCAAATCCCGGCAGATATTTTGTTTGGACATGATCAGGTTACTTTTAAAGTTAGAGCTTATACATATTATGGCGTTAGCAAGTCGGCGGCAAAGACTGTAAAAATTAACAGATTAAAAAATGATATAGGAAAAATAAGACTAAATGTTAATGACGGAGAAGTTATTTCAGGCAGCAAAACTGTTACCGTAAATGACGGAAAAGAAAACAACATATCTGTTAAATTAAATAATCAGGAACAAAACACTAAAGCTATGTTGGAAAATGGGGCCTATTTTATTGTACAGACAGCAGACACAGCAAATGGCTACAAAAATGCAGTTACAGCAACAAGTAATGGACAAAAAGATATTTTGGCCTTGCTTAATCCTTGGCGAGATTCCACAATGACGAAAGTAATCAGGGTGGATAATAAATATTTTAAATATAATGAGCAGACAAAGGCTTACGATGTTGACCTTACTCTTTGGGCAGGAAACACAGGAACTTCTTTTGAAGAAACATTGTATCCGGAAGTCTTTGGCGAAAACAGGGACGATTACAAGGTGTCTCAACTACAGATGAAATTGCCAAATGGTTCGGTATATTTGCCAACAAAGATTGTACCGGATAATTCAAAAATAAATACAAGAACTGAACTTTCAGCAGTTCATGCAATCGGTGACTCAAAGGGCATGGAAAGCAAAATGACAGTCTCATTTTCAATTCCTGAAAAAGAAGTTGACGCAGTTGGCTGGTTACTTGATACAACTAAACTAAAAGACGGCAAGTACACAATAGTTGCCCAGGAGAATCAGAGTAGCAACAATCAAACAACTACAGTAAATGCACAGGAAAGCAACCAGCAGGCAACTACAGCGAATGCACAGGAAAGCAGCCAGCAGACAACTACAGCGAATGCACAGGAAAGCAGCGAGCAGGCAACTACAGCGAATGCACAGGATAGTAGCCAGCAGACAACTACAGCGAATATCGCAAACAGCAATGACCAGTCGGAGGAAGCAAACAGCATTCCGGAAAGTACAAAAGTAGATTTCGTAGTTGATAACACAAAACCTACAATTAATATAGACATAAAAGATAAAGCAACTTTAAATAAACAGCTTGTAATCATTGAAGGTGATGTGGCAAAAGATGCAAATGGCATAGACAGCGTTGCAGTAACATTAGATGGAAAAGACGTGGAACTTCCAGGGGTGATTTCTCCTGACGACCTAAAAGAAGGTTCACATCAGCTGGCAGTTGTGGCAAAAGATGTGGCAGGTAATATCACTGAAAAAACAGTAACTTTTAATGTTAAAAACTCTGCAATTACAAGTACAACAGAAAAGATTACAAAAAATACTGCTACATTATCAGTGAATGTGGGCAGTAAAAAAACTAATGTAACTTTTTACAAGGGCAAAGCCTTAAATGTGGCAAACAACGGTATAGTGAAAGGACAGGTTGTTTCAGGTAACAATGGCAAAGCTCCCTATGAAATTTTTAAGGTGAACACAGGAAGTGTTAAAGCTCAGGAGAAAGTTGTTGTTAATTGGAGTGGAAAAACCACAGGAACTGACAGTGACCATAAGCTTACAATGTTTGTTCAAAATATAAATACAGGCAAGTGGAAAGCTATTGGCGAGGAAAAATCAGGAAAAATAACAGGTAAATTTGTAGCCAAGGACTATGTAAAAGACGGTAAGGCAATAGTTGCAGTACAGGTAATTGCTAAAGACGGCAATCCTGAAATAGAGCAAAGTGAAGTCACAAAAGTTGCTAACCAGACGTCATGGGATGGAACAGGAAAACCTGAAAATTATGATTTTGCATTTGCATGGGAAACAGACACACAGATATATGCAGAAAGTTTTCCATATCATTATAAAAACATGAATCAGTGGATTGTGGACAATAAGAAAGATTGGAAAATCAAGTATGTCCTACATACAGGTGATATTACCGATGATTATGACATGGAGACTCAGTGGAAAAATGCCGACACTGCAATGAAGATTTTTGATGATGCAGGCATGCCATATGGTGTTTTGGCTGGAAATCACGATGTTGGCGCCGGTTTGGAAAATTACACAAATTATCAAAAATACTTTGGTGCAGACAGATTTAAAAACAAAGATTATTACGGTGGTTCATATAAGAATAACTTAGGTCATTATGATTTAATTACTGAGAATGGACAGGATTTTATTATTTTATATATGAGCTGGGATATTTACACAAATGAAATTAACTGGATGAATAAGGTGTTGAAAAAATATCCTAACAGAAAAGCAATCATTGCCCTTCACCGTTACACAAGAGGTTCTGAAAAAGCAAACACACCGATTACAGACTATGCAGGAAAGTTGATTCAGACTAATGTTGTTGCTAAGAACCCTAACGTAATAGCAGTGTTAAACGGACATTACAGTGGTGCCAGCATGAATGTAATGGGATTTGATGACGACAAGGATGGCGTAAAAGAAAGAACTGTTTACGAAATTTGTACCGACTATCAATCGAACGACCAGGGCGGAGCCGAATACGTTAAACTGTTATATTTTGATTTGAAAAACAACAAGATTTATGTTAATTCATATTCTCCATATAAGAAGGATTTCAATTATTATGACAATCCTAAGTTGGAAAATTACAACCAGGGAACAGTTGTTTATAAGCAGGATATTGTAGAATTAAATTATAATTATGTTGATAAAAAACAAAGCCTGATAACAAATTCAATTAATGGCTTTGTGGAGACAGCTGACGTAATTAAGAGTGTAAATGGGAAAACAGGCAAAGTTTCATGTACATACTCAGGCTTGAAAGCGGATAGCGAATATAGTTGGTATGGAAAAGTAACTAACAGTGATGGTGAAGAATTTTATACAAATGCTAATACCTTTAAAACATTAAAAACATTAAAGGTAAAAGCACAACCGACAATAAAAGTAGGAAAAACATATACTGTTGGTAAGTTTAAATACAAAGTAAAATCTACAAAGAAGGGCATTACAAAGGTAGCAATTTCTGGTAAAAACAAGAAAATTAAGAAACTTGTTATACCTTCATTTGTAAATATTAAAGGCAAAAAATGTAGAGTTACTGAAATTAATGCAAGTGGCTTTAAGGGTTACAAAAAACTAAAAACCGTTGCTATTAAATCAAAGTATTTAACAAAAATTGGCACAAAGGCATTTTATAAATGTAGCAATCTTAAGACTGTTAAGTATTATAAGAACAAAAAAATTAAAGTGGGAAGAAAAGCTTTTGCAGGGTGTAAAAAACTGAAAAAAAAGTTCCCAGCTAGAGCATTTTAAAGGTAATGTTATTTTCGATAATGCAAAAATTAAATTTACAAATTGCATTAAGTACTAGATAAAATTAAAAAAAGTCTGTATCATTGTATGTGGCTTTGCAGAGCAATATCTGCAATTTGCCAATAGAGTTTAGAATTTTACAATGATGCAGGCTTTTTCTGTTTCACCATAAAATTTATTTTCTACAAATATGCTAATAATAAAATAAAAGAATAAAGGAGACAAGCAAAATTATGAAGTACATGAGACAGTTTGGAATCATCATGTTTGTTACCTGTTTGGGAGAGGTTTTAAAATATTTGATTCCATTGGCAATTCCATCAAGTATATATGGTCTTTGTCTGATGATGTTATTTCTTGTAACAGGAATTGTAAAAGTTGACAGCGTAAAAGAATCAGGTTCATTTTTAATAGAAATCATGCCCATTATGTTTATTGGTTCCGGTGTGGGAATTGTTGTTTACTGGAATCAGTTAAAAGGCATGTTAATTCCGTTAATTGTAATCACCATTATCTCAACAATTCTGGTAATAGTGGTAGCTGGAAAAGTTACACAGTTTGTAATTAAAAAAAGGAGCAAAAAAAATGGATCAGGTAGTAATTAATTCAACAACAATTGGGATAGTTATAAGTGTTTTAGGTTATGAATTAGGTATGCTTCTAAAAAGAAAATTTAAGCTTGCCGTTTTTAACCCACTACTTATTTCTATTATTTTTGTAATTATATGTTTGGGGATATTTAACGTAGATTATGAGAGTTATAATAAAAGTGCCCAATATTTAGGCTACTTATTAACACCGGCAACAGTATGCCTTGCTATACCGTTATATCAGCAGATTAGACTTTTAAAAGAAAATATTTGGGCTATATTTCTTGGTATTTTATCAGGGGTATTAACAAGTCTGGGATGTATTTTGGCTTTTGCGTTATTGTTTGGTTTCAACCATAAAGAGTATGTTACACTACTTCCAAAGTCAATTACAACAGCAATTGGTATGGGTGTTTCAGAGGAACTTGGTGGCTATGTAACAATTACAGTGGCAGTTATAATCATAACAGGAGTTCTTGGAAACATGCTTGCAGATGTGGTTTGTAAAATTTTCAGAATAACTAATCCAGTGGCAAAAGGAATTGGAATTGGGACAGCCTCACATGCCATCGGCACAGCAAAGGCAATGGAAATGGGAGAAATAGAAGGGGCAATGAGTAGTTTGTCCATAGTAATAGCAGGAATTTTAACAATGATAGGAGCATCAGTTTTCGCTAATTTTCTGTAAACATACGACTATTTCTAAAATTAAAATAAATACGTGAATATCTCAAAAGTTACGCAATAATTTATATGTTAATATTAAAAAAATAATAATATATGCATGAATATCTTGAAAATTAAAACAGGACATACTAAACATAACGTTAAAAAAATGAAAATATTTATATGCAAAAATCAAATTCTGGGAGGTAAAACATGATTATTACAATAGCAAGACAATGTGGAAGTGGCGGTCACGAAGTGGCACAGATTTTAGCTGACAAATTAGGTCTGGAACTTTTTGATAAAAATAGATTATTAGAAGAAGCAAGAAAACTTGGGAAGGAAGATGAGTTTAGCGACTTTTTTAATGAAAGACCGGTAAACAGTCTTTTGTATGGAATAGCCATGAGTTTTGGAAACGAAAAGCCAATGTCTAAGGCACTTGATTTTATAAAAGAAGTAACCAAGGATAAAAACGCAGTTATAATTGGACGCTGTGCAAACATTATTTACAAAGATAATCCTGAAGTTATGAAGGTTTTTCTCCATGGAAACGAGGCTTGGAGAGTTGATTATGTGGCAGAGCGTGATAGTGTTAGCAGAAGAGAGGCACTTAAAAACATCAAGGAAGTGGACGAAAAAAGAGCATCTTTCCACAAATATTGTACAGATGCAGTGTGGGGAGATGCAAGAGATTACAACCTTTCAATTGACACAGCCACAATTGGAATCGAGAAAGCGGCAGAAATTATTTTAAGTTATATGGATAATTAAATTCAGATGTATAGTCAATTGGTATGGAAATTAAGTTTGTTTGTATAACCAAATTTCTATAGACAATTAAGACTGTTCGTATAACAAAATTTCTATAGACAATTAAGTGATTGCAAATAAGGAAATCTGCATTGATAACCAAATTATATTTTAGGCATTTATATTTACTAATAATAAATAGAGGAAAATATGATATTAGAAGAATTTATCGGGAAGTATCAAATAAATTTAACAAAACAACAACTTGAAGGGGTTACATCAATTGAGATGCCAACCCTTCTTTTAGCTGTGCCGGGAAGTGGGAAAACCACTGTTTTAGTATACAGATTGGGCTATATGATATATTGCAAAAACATAATGCCGAAAAAAATTCTCACACTTACATATACAGTGGCAGCTACAATTGAAATGAGAAAAAGATTTGCTGGAATTTTTGGCGAAGAAATGGCATCAAGACTTGAATTTAGGACCATTAACGGTGTATGTGCCAAAATAATACATTATTGTGGAGTAAGACTGGGAATTAAGCCATATAATTTAATTCCAGATGAAGGTTTTAAAGTGAAGCTTTTAACAGCAATCTATCAACATATACAGGATAGCTATCCTCTTGAAAGTGATGTTCAGAATCTTATAACACTGATTACTTATGCAAAAAACATGATGTTATCAAAAAAAGAGATAGAGAAATTAGGAAATCAGGAGAAGATAAAATTATTAGAAATTTATGAAATGTATAACAGGGAGTTAAGCAGAAAATCATTAATGGACTATGATGACCAAATGGTTTACGCCCTGAATCTTCTTAAATCAATACCTGAAATTCTTGAATATTTTCAGGAAAAATATCAGTTTATTTCTGTTGACGAAGCACAGGACACTTCAAAAGTTCAACATAAAATCATTAGAATACTTGGTGGCAAATACAAAAACATCTTTATGGTAGGAGATGAGGATCAAAGTATTTACGGTTTCAGAGCTGCATATCCCGAAGCGTTGTTGGAATTTGAAAAAACATATCCTAACGGAAAGATTCTCTTAATGGAAGAAAACTTTAGATCTAATGGTGAAATTGTTGTGGCAGCAGACAGGTTTATTCAAAAAAATACTCTGCGACATAAAAAGAAAATGAAGGCTTTTAGACCAAACAATAATAAAATTAGATTAATCGACATAAAAACAAGAAAAGGGCAGTACAAATATTTAGAGAAAGTAGTAACAGATTGTGAAAATGAAACAGCTGTGTTGTACAGGGATAATGAAAGTATTTTGCCGGTAATAGATTTGCTAGAGCAGAATAACATACCATACAAAATCAAAAATAAAGATTTAACTTTTTTTACTAACAAAGTTGTAATGGATATTGAAAACATAATTAATTTTTCAAAAGACCAGACAAATACAGAGATGTTTATGCAGATTTATTTTAAAATAAATACTTACGTGGGAAAAGTCGTTGCTGAAAAAGCTTGCGTAATTAGCAAAGAAAAAAATATTTCCGTACTAGATGCAGTTCTTCAGTGTCCACAGACACCTAAAGGAACGGTGAAAAGCGTAAAAGAGATTAAGTTGCACATGAAAAATCTCGCAAACGAAAATGGTGCCAGCGGTCTTTTTAGAATTATAAATGCAATGGGTTATAAAGATTACCTTGAAAAAAATCATATAAAAGATGGTAAGCTGGAAATATTGCAGACAATAGCACAGAATCAAACGTCAGTATTTGATTTTGTAGCTCGTTTGAAGGAATTGGAACAACTTATAAGAAATAAAGAAAATGACGCTAGCTGTAATCTGATTTTCTCCACAATGCATTCCAGCAAAGGTCTGGAATTTGATAATGTGTACATAATGGATGCGATAGATGGTGTTTTTCCTGAATATATACCAGGGAAAAAAGCGACAGATGAAGAAATAAAAATATATGAGGAAGAAAGACGTTTATTTTATGTTGCCGTAACAAGGGCAAAAAATAATCTTTGTATTTTTTCAAAAAAAGGCAGTAATACTTTTATTTGTGAATTGTTAGGGACAAAAGCACCAATAGCTCCAATTGGTAAAGGCGAAAGCACACCAATAGTTACAAAAACGGAAAGAAAAAGGACGAATAATATAGGAAAAACCAAACCTTATGCCTACAATAATTCAAAAAAATGTTATAAAACATCAAGTAAAATTATTACAGAGTCAGAATACTGGGATAAGTATGAAGAAATAAAAAATACAGGAAAAATAGAGCATAAAACTTTGGGAAAAGGTGTAGTTAAAAGGATTTCAGGGGATACAATTGAAGTTGAATTTGAAAATAAAACAAGCAAAATGAAACTGAAATTTTTAATGGAAAAGGATTTACTACGATAAATAAAGGGACATTATTTAAAAATTGTCACAAAAATATTAAGAAATATCAAAAAAATCTGTGCAAAATTTAACCTTGCAAGATTCGACAATAAGTGATAAAACATAAAAAGACAAACAAATAACAAGTTGCGTTGAAAGGGATACATTGCAAAGAGTAGCTTGATTACAGAGAACCGAGGTAGCTGAGAATCGGAAGAAAAGCCTTGTTGTAACATCACCCTGGAGCATCTCTCCTAAAGCTTTTAGTTAGTAGGCAGGGACGTGTTCTTCACGTTACAGAAGAAGCTGTTTATACAGACAGTATTAAGTGGTGATAATTAGCAATAGTTATCTCAAACAAAGTGGTACCACGGAAATGATTTATCCGCCTTTGTTGTCCTAGGACAACAAAGGCGTTTTTATTTTTTTATTACAGTGTTGCAATAGGTAAATGCACCTGTGCTTGCACAAAGGTGCATTTACCTATTGACAACACGCCCCACAAATGAGCATAAAAGCACGACGAAGTCGGGCGATATGCGAATGTGTGGGTTGGATTGCGGGAGTACGAAGTACGTAGCAATCCAAGGTAATAAAAATAATGTAAGTATGTTATTTGGATTGCGGGAGTACGAAGTACGTAGCAATCCAAGGTAATAAAAAATAATGTAAGTATGTTATTTGGATTGCGGGAGTACAAAGTACGTAGCAATCCAAGGTAATAAAAAATAATGTAAGTATGTTATTTGGATTGCGGGAGTACGAAGTACGTAGCAATCCAAGTAATAAAAAATATTAGATTGCACAAAGCAATCTAAATAATAAAAAAGAAGAGAGGTAATACAAATGAATGGAATCTTAATGATGGTGATTGCAATCGTAGTTCTTGGAGGAGCATATCTTCTCTACGGTCGCTATCTTCAGAAAAAGTGGGGAATTGATCCTAACGCAAAAACTCCAGCGTATGAAATGGAAGATGGAGTTGACTATGTGCCAGCTGATACAAACGTAGTATTTGGACATCAGTTTGCATCTATCGCAGGTGCAGGCCCAATTAACGGTCCTATTCAGGCAGCAATTTTCGGATGGTTACCGGTTTTATTATGGATACTTATAGGTGGTGTATTCTTTGGAGCTGTTCAGGATTTTGCATCAATGTACGCATCAGTAAAAAATAAAGGTCGTACAATTGGTTATATTATCGAAGAATATATTGGAAAATTAGGAAAGAAATTATTCTTATTATTCTGCTGGTTATTCTGTATTTTAGTAGTTGCAGCATTCGCAGACGTTGTAGCTGGAACATTTAACGGCTTTACAGTACCTACAGTAGCAGGTGAAGCTGTAAAGAAAGTTGCAGCAAACGGTGCAGTAGCAACAACATCAATTTTATTTATTTTTGAAGCTGTTGCATTAGGTATGATTTTAAAATATGGAAAATTACATAAATGGATTAACACAGCAATAGCAATTGTTATGTTAGTAGCAGCAGTTGTAATTGGCTTAAACTTCCCAATTTACTTAACAAGAGAAACATGGCACATTTTAATTTTTGCTTACATTTTTGTTGCCAGCGTAGTTCCTGTTTGGGCATTATTACAGCCTAGAGATTACTTAAACAGTTATTTGTTAATATTTATGATTGTAGGTGCTGTTATTGGTGTATTTGTTTCAAATCCATCATGTAACTTACAGGCATTTACAAGCTTTAATGTAGATGGACAGTATATGTTCCCAATTTTATTTGTAACAATCGCATGTGGTGCTGTATCAGGTTTCCATTCACTTGTTTCATCAGGTACAGCTTCGAAGCAGATTAAAAATGAAAAGAACATGTTACCAGTATCATTTGGTGCAATGCTTATGGAAAGTATGCTTGCAGTAATCGCATTAATCGCAGTTGCTTCATTTGCAAAAGGCGAAGCAGCAGCACAGGGGTTAACAACACAGCCTCAGATTTTTGCAGGTGCAATCGCAAACTTCTTATCAGTTATTGGTTTGCCACATAGCTTAGTATTTACATTAATTAACTTAGCAGTTTCAGCATTTGCTTTAACATCACTTGACTCAGTAGCAAGAGTTGGTCGTCTTTCATTCCAGGAATTCTTCTTAGATGAAGGAGTAACAGAAGAAAATATGACACCATTCCAGAAGGTAGTAACAAACAAATATTTTGCAACAATCATTACATTGGTACTTTCATTCTTACTTGCAAAAGTTGGTTACGCAGAAATTTGGCCATTATTTGGTTCAGCAAACCAGTTATTATCAGTTCTTGCTTTAGTAGCATGTGCAGTATTCTTGAAGAAAACAAAACGTCAGGGTTGGATGTTATGGGTACCTATGTTCTTCATGATGGCAGTAACATTTACAGCTCTTGGAATGACAATTTACAAATTAGGTGGCGCATTCCTTTCAACAGGATTAACACTTGGAAACACATTGCAGTTAATCTTCGCAATTTTACTTTTAATCCTTGGTGTAATCGTTGCAGTACAGGGTGTTAAGAAATTATTCCAAAAGAATACAGAAAAAGCAGTTGCATAGGGCAACAGTTATAATTAAATAAAATAATAAGCGAAAGCGTAAATTCTATACCAATTTCAAAATTTTAAAATAGTTTGATTTTGGAAAGGTATAAAGAATTTACGCTTTTCTTTCTTTTTGGAAAATAGATGCAAAAGTAAAAATACACATAATATTCTAATGTGTGTATTTTTACTTTACAAAATACATTTATATACATATAATTAAAGTAAAAGTACACACTATAATAAATAGAGTGGATAATTACTACAATATGGAGGGATAAAATGATATTAACATATAAAGATTGTATAAAGAAATATGGATCAGATTACATGATAAAAAAAGAATTAGAGCAAGGAAAACTTTTTCAAAAAAGTAAAGGAGTTTATTCTGAAGAAGAAAATTGTTCGGAATTGGAAATCATTACTGTTAAGTATCCCAGAGCAGTTTTTGCAGGAGCAAGCGCTTACTATTATTATGGTTTGACAGATACTATTCCGGATGAATATGTTTTAGCAACAAGACGCTCAGATAGTAGAATAAAAAATGAAAAAATACATCAGATATTTGTTAAGGATGATATTTTCGATATGGGAAAATCAACAATGCAATATAGAGGAAGTACAATAAATATTTACAGTTTAGAGAGAGTGCTGGTTGATTTGATTCGCATGAAAAAAAAGCTACCATTTGACTTTTATAAGGAGATAATAGGCAATTATAGAGATATTATTCATAAATTAGATTTTTATACTATTGAAACATATGCTGGCAAGTTTAGAAATAAAAGATCTATAATGAACGCTATACAGTTGGAGGTAATGTAGTGAATTTACAAAAAGAGATAGAGAAAATGAAAAACGAAGGATATAGTGAAAATAATGCAGAAGCACGACTTTGTCAGGATATAATTTTAAAAGCAATATCTGAAAGTAGCTTAAATAGAAATGTCACAATCAAAGGTGGAGTTGTAATGAGAAATTTGTCAAAGAGTGTGAGAAGAGCGACTCAAGATATTGATTTAGATTTTATAAGATATTCCATTTCGAATGATTCTATAAATGCATTTATACAAAAATTGAATAATGTGGATGGTGTTGTAATTGAATTAAAGAAGCCAATTAAAGAATTAAAACATCAGGATTATAAGGGAAAAAGAGTGTTGGTTGATATAAGAGATGTTTACGGATATCAAATAGAGGGGAAAATTGATATTGGGATTCATAAGGATTTAGATGTAGAGCAAGAAGATTATTGTTTTGACATTTGTTTTCAAGAAGACGGAGCAAGTCTTTTAATGAATTCAAGGGAACAGATAATAACTGAAAAATTAAAATCATTAGTTAGATTTATGACAAGAAGTACACGATATAAGGATGTATTTGATATATATTTTTTGAAAAGCAATATCAATAAGAAAAAGTTAAAGGAATGCATAAAAAAATACATATATGATGATGAAACATTAGCTGTAAATAATATCGAAGACATAGTTAATCGTCTTGAAATTATTTTTAGTGATAAAATATATATTAGTGAATTAAACAAATCTCGAAAAAATTGGTTGGAAGCTGAAACAGGGAAAGTATTAGAGGCGGATATAGAATTATTTAAGAATTTATAAATAATCTGGATAATCTGGCTTATACTTTTAATTTATTGACATGAAAAATACTCGTTGTTAGAATAATTATCGGAGAAAATAATTGTATGTAATGATTTATGAAAACAAGCCTAAAAATCAAAAAGATACAGGAGAAAAAACATGAAAGATATTAAAAAAATTGCAGTTTTAACAAGTGGTGGAGACGCACCGGGAATGAACTCAGCTGTTAGGGCAGTTGTGTTTAGTGCATTTCATCATAATATAGAAGTTGTGGGAATTTACAGAGGATATGAAGGGTTAATTGATTGGGAGACAAAAGACCTTACATTAGATGATGTGAGAAATATTAATAGTCAGGGCGGAACTTTTCTTTTAACAAGTAGAAGTGAAAGATTTCTTGAAACAAAATATAGAGAACAGGCAGCAGAAAATCTTAGAGCAAACAATGTAGATGCGTTAGTTGCAATCGGCGGGGATGGAACTCTTAGAGGCGCAATTGATTTTAAAGAACAGGGTGTCAATGTTGTGTGCATCCCTGGAACAATCGACAGAGACATTTCATGTAGCGAATACACATTAGGTTTTGATACAGCTGCAAATACTGCTACAGAGGCAATTGATAAGATAAGAGATTCTTCAATTTCCCATGGAAGATGTAGTGTTGTTGAGGTAATGGGTAGAAAAAGAGGTTACATTGCTTTATGGGCAGGGATGGCAACATCTGCAGAGGCTATCGTACTTCCTGAAAAATGGAATGGTAATTATGACACAATTACTGATGCAATAAAACAGCGACACGCAGAGGGAAGAAACAGTTACTTGGTAGTAGTTGCAGAGGGCGTTACAGATGCACCAAAACTGGCAGAAATAATTTGCGAGAAAACAGGCATAGAATCAAGAGTATCTGTGTTAGGCTACATACAGCGTGGTGGCAATCCAACAGCAAAGGACAGAATGTATGGTTCATTAATGGGTGCTTATGCTGTTGAAATTTTAACTCAGGGAAAACAAAACCGAATTGTTGCAATTAAAAATGACAAGCTTATCGACTATGATACAGCAGAAGCGATAAATATTCATAATAATATGTTAGATTCATTCCAATACGAATTGAGCTTGATGCTGTCAGATTAAAAAGATAAAAAATGAAAAAATCTACGTTTCTGATAAAGAAATGTAGATTTTTTATTTTGTAATTAAATATGTACCTTGCAAAAATAATTACTAGTTTGTGAAAATAGTAGCAGGGAAAAGCTAACAGTTTAAATTGCAATTAAATTTTGAAATTTGTACTTTAAATGAAAAAGTAACTGCACGAACATATTGACACCAAATTTTTTAAACCTTAAATGGGGTGAAAATTGAGCTTTAAATGGTGTATAATAATAAAAA
>NZ_DBLZZO010000008.1:0-86805 GCF_057858645.1 Eubacterium sp. | reverse complement strand
TCAACAACCTGCTTTTTGAATTCATAACTGTATTTTGCCATAAAAATACCGACCTCCAATCGTTAGATTTTTAGGTCTAACTTTTGGGGGTCGGTACAGTATGTCATCGGCTTTTATTATCTAGATTATACAATTATTTGGTGTATCTTATTATGTAATTATTTTGTGTATCCAATAATGTCTACACCTTTATCATATTTAAAATTTTCTAATTTAGTATTGTTAGTTACATCAATTGAATTTAATTTATTGTTATTACAATATAAAGTTGTTAATTCCTTGCAATTTGAAACATTAATATTTGTCAGCTGATTGTTGTAACAATAAACCTCCGTTAATTTGCTATTATTACTCAAATCTAAATTAGTTAATTGATTGTCATTTATAACAAGCATTGCCATCTCTCCATTCTTTGACAAATCAATTTGATTTAACTGATTATTGTAGCAGAATAACTTCGTCAATTTTTCGTTGTTTGTAACATCTAAAACTGTTAAATTATTATTTCCTAAATCGATGTATTCTAGCTGCTTATTATTTGAAATATCCAATGCCAACAATTTATTATTGTTACAATACAAACGAGTTAATTTCACAAGATTACTTATGTTAAGCGTTGTAATCTGATTATTATAACAATAAAACTCTGTTAAATTCTCACTGTCAGCAATATCAAGATTTTCTATTTTGTTATCACCACAACTTAATTTTGATAAGTTCTTGTTTCCTGAAATTCTCAAATCTGTAATTTCATTATTCGAACAGGATAACTCTTTTAATTTCTCATTGTTTGAAACATCTAATTTCTCTAATTTGTTAGAATCACAATATAGTTCTTCTAAACTTGCATTTCCCGAAACCTTAATATCAGTCAACAAATTATTGTTACAATTAACATCTTTAAGGGAATCCAAACCTGATAAATCTAATGTGCCCTTTAACTCTTTGTCTGTCCAATCTATACCAACCAGATTGCCACTTTCATCCCATGTGTAATCACTATCACCCATATTGTTGCTAATGTCTACACCACTTGATTTGATATTCTCAATTATATCCTTTAAAGCTTTTTTATCTTTTTCATTAAGCTTAGATTCGTCAATTGTAGGCTGTTCCGGTTTTGTTGTAACTTCCGGAGTTGTTGTTTCTTCCGTTTTCGTTGTAGGTTCAACTGTAGTCTCAGACTCTGCTGGCTTAATAACAGGCTTCTTGATATTAGATTTTTTGTTTCTCTTTTTCTTTACTTTAATTTTGCACTTATAAGCTTTCTTACCAACTTTAGCGGTAATTGTTGCTTTTCCTGCCTTAATTCCTTTTACTTTACCTTTTTTACTTACCTTTGCTACTTTCTTGTTTGATGTTGACCACTTAACCTTTTTCTTATTATTTTTCACTTTCAATTTATTTGTTTTGCCAACATAAATTGTTGCCTTTGTCTTACTAATTTTTGCTTTTTTTGCTGCAAAAACACTGTCAGGTGTAACAGAAAATGCCAAAACAATCACCAAAACAATAGCACATAGTTTCTTTAGCTTAGCCATTTTACTTCCCTCCGTTTTTTATTAATAGCATAATGCCTTGTTTATTATGATAGCAAATTGCTATTATAGGTGTAAAGTGTCGTTTTTATAGAGGTTTCAAAATTTTATAGGGGTTCTTACATTGGGATATGAATTACAAATTGTAAAAAAGAAATCTGTATAATTTAACAAATATTAAAGTATACTCAAAAAGCATCTAACAATAGCTAGATGCTTTTACTTTTCTGCAACATCTGTCTTAAATCATCAAATGTTTCAGCTATTGATGTTGTTCTTTTATTATTTACGTCATTCTCGGCTTCTGCAAGAATTTCCAAAAGTTCAATTCTCGATTTCATTCTTTTATATTCTTCATAGAAAAAAATAATATTATCACCTTGTTCATTTAACATTGTCAGATTATATATTAATTTTCATTAATATCAATTATAATCTTGTTACACTCTCCACACATATATGCTTCAACATATGTTTTTGTTAGTAAACTGGTAAGTTTTACACTTTTCACACTACGATTTTCTGATTTCCATTTCAAAGGATATCTGTCTTGATTTATTTCACCTTTCTACATTTTCGAATTGCAATACGGACATTTCATTTTTTACACTCCTTGTATTTAAATAGTATCTAGTTTCATCTTTTAAAATTAATAAACATTGTACAAATTTAATTAATTTTTAAATCCTAAAATATTTATTAGTAATTATAACATCATTTTACCACTTATAAAAAATAACAAAAATTTACCAAACTCTATGATTGGGCATATCATATAGAAAATATTTTTATTATTAATATCTAAATAAGTAGTATCTAAAATAAAAAGAGCCAGCTTGTGCTGACTCTAATATTTAAAATTTATTTTGAATCTCATATATTGAATTAATGTCCGTTAACAGAACCAGTATATCCTGTTATAGCAACATTACTATCACACCATAAGGAAATTAACTTTTTATTACTTGTAAGATTTAAAGTAGTAAACTTATTTCTAGCACAAGATAAAGACCATAATAAAGTATTCTTTGATACATCTAGCTTTGTTAACTGTAAATTATCTACATTTAATGTCTCCAATAATACATTTTTAGATACATCTAAAGTAGATATAGTATTATAAGGATAATAAATAGTATCAAAACGCCCCCAATTTCCTACCCCAAGTCTTTTTAACTTTGTGAGATTAGACACATCTAAACTTGTTAGTTCATTTAGCCCCACATTTAAAACTTCTAAAGATATATTTTTAGATAAATCAACGCTTTTTAAATTATTTCCATCTAAATTTAACTTTGTTAAACTTGTATTTCTTGAAACATCAATACTTTTTAACTTGTTTCCTCCTGCGTCTAAAGAAACTAAATTTATATTATTTAAAACATCTATTGACTCTAACTTATTAGTAGAACAATCTAATTCCTCTAATTTATTATTCTTAGATACATCCAAAGATGATAACTTATTATCAGAACAATCTAATCTTCGTAATTTACTATTCTTAGATATATCTAAATTTGTTATATTAGAATAACTACAATCTAACTCCTCTAAATTAATATTATGAGTTACGTCAATTCCTTTTCTTAAACTTATACAATCATAAAGTGTAAGAAACTTTAAATTTTTATTACTTGATACATCAATATCATTTAACTTTTCACAAGCAACTAAGTATAACTTCTCTAAATTCTTATTGTTTGAAACATCAAGACTTTCTATCTTTGCACTTTCACTAGCAACAATACTTAAAGACTTTAATTTAAGATTATTTTTTACAATTAGACCTGTTATTCTATCACCACTAATAATACTTAAATCTTCTAAGTGATTTAAACCTGTTAAATCTATATTTCCCCAAACTCGTATATCTAATCCTGTTAAATAGCCAGCTTTATCAAAGGTACTATTTGCTAAGTCATCTTCAATAAAAGTATTACCCCTACTCTTTTGCTCTTTAATTATTCTCTTAATAACTACTGCGTCACTACTATTTAATTTTAATTTTCCTACAGTCACTTTCTTACTAGGCTTAACTACCTTCTTCTTTACAGTAATCTTGCATTTATATTTTTTCTTTCCAATCTTAGCTGTGATTGTTGCCTTACCAACTTTCTTTCCTTTTACTTTACCCTTCTTGCTTACTATGGCTACCTTCTTATTTGAAGTAGACCATTTAACTTTCTTCCTATTATTGTTCACTTTTAACTGAACTGACTTGCCTACATATACTGTAGCCTTTGTCTTATTCAATTTTACTTTCTTTGCTGCGAAAACACTTTCTGGTGTTACAGAAAACGCCATTATTAACACCATAACAATAGCACATAGTTTCTTAAACTTACCCATAATTTTTCTCCTCCTCTTTCTTATCATGTGTTTACCACTGTTTAACATTTTAACAAATAAATCGACCTTATACAATGTTTTTATTGTAGAGCAAAGAATACGTGTTGCCGCGCAACTATTTTCTTCTCGCACAAGTGTGCCCCAGTGGAACGTTTTTTATTAAATAAAAAGAGACACCCGAAGATGCCTCTTTTTACATAAGGAAAATCCTTAAATTATGATTTAATTTAACTAAAACTTACCTTCATCAGCAGCCTGCTGTACGCTAACTGCAACAGCAACTGTCATACCAACCATAGGGTTGTTTCCGGCACCGATTAAGCCCATCATTTCTACGTGAGCTGGTACTGATGATGAACCTGCGAACTGTGCATCTGAGTGCATACGTCCTAATGTATCTGTCATACCGTATGAAGCAGGACCTGCAGCCATGTTATCTGGATGAAGTGTACGTCCTGTACCACCACCTGATGCTACTGAGAAGTACTTCTTACCTTGTTCGATACATTCTTTCTTGTATGTACCTGCAACTGGATGCTGGAATCTTGTAGGGTTAGTTGAGTTACCTGTAATAGATACACCAACGTTTTCGTGATGCATGATTGCAACACCTTCCTGAACATCATCAGCACCGTAGCACTTAACTGTTGCACGAAGACCATCTGAGTAAGCCTTTTCGTATACGATGTTTAATTTTGCTTCTTTATAATCATACTTTGTTTCAACATATGTGAAACCGTTGATTCTTGAAATAATCTGAGCTGCATCTTTTCCAAGACCGTTTAAGATAACTCTTAAAGGTTTCTTACGAACCTTGTTAGCCTTTTCAGCGATACCAATAGCACCTTCAGCAGCAGCGAATGATTCGTGTCCTGCAAGGAAAGCGAAACATTCTGTTTCTTCTTCAAGTAACATCTTTCCAAGGTTACCATGTCCTAAACCTACTTTTCTGTGGTCAGCAACTGAACCTGGAATACAGAAAGCCTGAAGACCTTCACCAATTGCAGCAGCAGCATCAGCAGCTCTTCTACAACCTTTCTTAATAGCAATTGCAGCACCTACAGTGTAAGCCCAGCATGCATTTTCAAAACAAATTGGCTGAATTCCCTTAATCATGTCATATACGTTAAGTCCAGCGTCCTTTGTGATTTTTTCAGCTTCTTCAATTGAAGCAATACCATAACTATTTAAAACAGAATTAATCTGATCAATTCTTCTTTCATATGATTCAAATAATGCCATTATTATTACCTCCTATTCCTTTCTTGGGTCGATAATCTTAACAGCGTCATCAACACGACCATACTGACCTTTTGCCTTTTCCCAAGCTGTTGTAGGATCATCACCTTTTTTGATAAAGTCTGTCATCTTTCCTAAGTTAACAAACTGGTAACCAATAACTTCATTATCAGCATCAAGAGCAATACCTGTTACATAGCCTTCAGCCATTTCAAGATATCTAACACCTTTTGCCTTTGTAGCATACATTGTACCAACCTGTGAACGAAGACCTTTTCCTAAATCTTCAAGTCCGGCACCAACTACAAGACCATCATCTGAGAAAGCACTCTGTGTTCTACCATATACAATCTGTAAGAATAATTCTCTCATAGCTGTATTGATAGCATCACAAACTAAGTCAGTATTTAAAGCTTCAAGAATTGTCTTTCCCTGAAGAATTTCAGCTGCCATAGCTGCTGAATGTGTCATACCTGAACATCCAATTGTTTCGACTAATGCTTCTTCAATGATACCTTCTTTAACATTTAATGTAAGCTTACAAGCACCCTGCTGTGGAGCACACCAGCCAACACCATGTGTAAAACCTGAAATATCTTTGATTTCTTTTGAGTGAACCCATTTTCCTTCTTCTGGAATTGGAGCAGGTTCATGCTTTGCACCCTTAGCTACTGGGCACATCATTTCAACTTCTTTTGAATAAATCATTTGAATAAATACTCCTTTCGAAATATAAACTATGGAATATTTCCATGTTATTGCAGCTGTAATATTAGAATTACTTCTGCTTGCCCTGTGGGTTGATAGTATTACCCACACTTGTTTTTATTCTCTCATAAAATGACAAAATAGTCCATACTTTAATTTAAATTTAACAAAAAAAATACAAGAACTACGAACTGCCGACAATTTAACCAACAGTCCATAGTTTTTGTAAAAATTATATTTTATTATTTTTTAATTTTAACTTTCTTTGCTGAAGAATATGCACCATACACTTTTGTCTTTCCATTCATTGAGAATGCTCTGATTTCCATGTAATTCCTTTGTTTGCTGTATTAGAAGGATTTAATTTTCAGTTATTTTGACGAAAATCGTAATGTGAATTTAAAAATTCACCCTTCTATATTAAACTCACAATTAATTATACAAAAAAAAATAGAAGCATTCTGATATATTTATCTCATACCAAAATACTTCTATCTTTCATATTTCTCTTAAAATGATTTTCTAAGAATCTATATTATTTTGCTTCAATATATCCTTTTGCAACTAAAAGCTCTGCTGATAAAACAGCTCCACCTGCAGCGCCTCTAAGAGTATTATGTGATAAGCCTACAAACTTGTAGTCATATACTGTATCTTCTCTTAAACGTCCTACAGATACGCCCATACCGTTTTCAAAATTAACATCTAATGAAACCTGTGGTCTGTTATCTTCTTCTAAGTACTGAATAAACTGCTTTGGAGCACTTGGAAGTTCTAATTTCTGTGGTTCTCCACTGAAGTTTTCTAATGCTTCAATAAGCTGTTCCTTAGTAGGTTTCTTAGCGAACTTAACAAATACAGCTGCTGTATGTCCATCTAAAACAGGTACTCTGATACACTGTGTTGTAATAACAGGTGATGTAGCCTTAACGATTTCACCGTTTTCAACTTTACCCCAAAGTCTAAGTGGTTCCTGTTCTGACTTTTCTTCTTCACCACCAATGAAAGGAATAATATTTCCTACCATCTCAGGCCAATCTTTAAATGTCTTACCTGCACCTGAAATTGCCTGGTATGTTGTTGCAACAACTTCTGTTGGTTCAAATTCTTTCCAAGCTGTAAGTACAGGAGCATAACTCTGAATTGAGCAGTTAGGTTTAACTGCAACAAAACCTTTCTTAGTTCCAAGTCTCTTCTTCTGTGACTCAATTACTTCATAATGTTCTGGGTTAATTTCAGGAACAACCATAGGAACATCAGGTGTCCATCTATGTGCACTGTTATTTGAAACAACTGGTGTTTCAGTTTTTGCGTAATCTTCTTCTATTTTCTTAATTTCTTCTTTTGTCATGTCAACTGCACTGAAAACAAAATCAACAGTTTCAGCAACTGCTTCAACTTCATTTACATTGTGTACAATCATTTTCTTAACTTTTTCAGGCATTGGAACAGTCATCTTCCATCTGTCACCAACTGCTTCTTCATAAGTCTTTCCAGCAGAACGTGGACTAGCTGCTAATGTAACAACTTCGAACCATGGATGGTTATCTAATAAAGTAATAAATCTCTGTCCTACCATACCTGTTGCACCAAGTACGCCTACTTTTAACTTTTTGTCTAATTTAATCATTTTTCTATCCTCTCTATATAATTAAAATAAATTGTTAACAAATTAATTACCGGTCTGTGCTGAAATGGTAGTCTCTACAACAGTAACCGTTTCAGTGGCTGACTCTTTCGCCTTGTTCTGCTTTATGTTTTCTTCTCTTTCAATTTGTATCTGTTTAGTGTATGCATCTCTGCTTTGTACCCATGTATCGGACATATTCATGATACACACCTGAGCCATAAAATAACAAAACATCCATACAATTATCATACCTGACAAAGAAGAACTAAATGTATGTTTCTTAAAAAGAGGTAACTTCTCTCTATATTTAAAGTCTGATAAAAAAATCAACGGACTAAAAAATAAAATTGCAAAGAACAGATATTTTTCAATCATTAATATATAATCTATTGTTTCAAACTTATAATGAAGTAATTCTCCTACAATAGATGCGCCAATAAAATAAGCCATGGCAGCATAATACAAAAGTGCCGGAATCATTTTATACGCCTTTGCAGACCTTAATCCGAATATTTTTACACCATCTTTCATGAAGTTTCTCCTTTTCAAAGCTTCTGGCGCGACTCGAACGCGTGACCCATTGCTTACGAGGCAATTGCTCTACCAACTGAGCTACAGAAGCATATTGATAACAAATCAATAAATGCATCATTCAACTATATTCCTATTAATATAGTTGATTCACACCAAAACTGTCATTAATTATAATCTAAAATAAACATTATTGCAATTAGCAATTACTTACTATTATTCATTGAACATATAAATTTACTTTGTTATAATACACATTATGATAAGTTTAAAAATAAATGATATAAATAATTTTATGCAAAAACTATTAATTGGCAATGCTTTTGACAGTTTTTTACTTTGCGAAGGCGAGGTTGATACATCTAATACTTTTACAATTAACGGGCGTATTAATCAAAAGTTTTACAATGCCGATGAGCTGGAAGCAATTCCTGATGAATTTGTATATTGGAGGGACGTTAAGCACATATTTTTCGAAATGATAAAAGGACACAAGGTTCCCAGCAAAATGAAACTTGTTTTTGCATTCTCCAAAACTAAATATTCAGATATTTTAACGAAATCCCAGATGGCTATATCTGAAAGTGAAATTGGTGGTCTTTACATACATGTTATGTTTGAAGACAACTCCCTACATATTATAACAGGAACTTCAATTAACACTTTCACCATGGACAAAACCCTTGATAAATATTGGGATAAGACTATCAGCAACTTCCTTAGCGAACATTTTAACTGTGATTTGCTGTAAGTTTTAATGATTTTTTATTAAAATATGAACAAATAGTAAATTTTTAGCACTCTTCTCTGTAGAGTGCTAATTTTTTATTGACTTTTGTTTTTTGTGCGTTAAAATTAGTTATGTTGATAAAAAATCAATGTATAAATATAAAATTTAATTTTCTACAGTAGTTTTATTATTTTAAGACTACTTATTTTAAAATATTTAAAGGAGTGATTTTGTTATGGCAAAAAACGGAAGTTTATCAATTAACAGCGAAAATATTTTTCCAATTATAAAGAAATGGTTATATTCAGACCACGATATTTTCTTTAGAGAATTGGTTTCTAATGGATGTGATGCTATCACTAAATTAAAGAAGTTAGACATGATTGGCGAAGCTAACGTCCCTAGCGATGAAGAATTCAAAATACAGGTATTAGCAAACCCTGAACTTAAAACTCTTACATTCATTGATAATGGTCTAGGTATGACCGAAGATGAAGTTGACGAATACATTAATCAGATTGCTTTTTCAGGTGCTGAAGCATTTTTAGAGCAGTACAAAGATAAAACATCTGAAGACCAGATTATCGGTCATTTTGGTTTAGGTTTCTACTCTGCCTTTATGGTTGCTGACAGAGTAACAATTAACACTTTATCATACAAAGATGGTGCTAAGGCTGTTCTTTGGGATTGTGAAGACGGCATGGACTTTACAATGTCTGATTCAGACAAAACTACAAGGGGTACAGAAATTACTCTTTATTTAAATGAAGACAGCGTTGAGTTCTGTAACTTATATCGAGCTGAAGAAGTTTTAAATAAATACTGCTCATTTATGCCTATAGAAATTTTCTTATCAGATCCAACTAAGGAACCTGAATACGAAACTATTTTAGAGGAAGAAGTTACAGACAAAGATACTGTTGTTGAACATATTGTAGAACCTGCAAAAACTGAAGAAAAAGAAAACGAAGACGGCACAAAGGAAACTGTTGAAGTTGAGCCTGAAAAGAAAAAAGCCAAAGTATTAAAACGTCCTGTAAGCATTAGTGACACTACTCCTCTTTGGACTAAGCATCCTAATGAATGTTCAGATGAAGAATACAAAGCTTTTTATCATAAAGTATTTATGGACTACAAGGAACCTTTATTCTGGATTCATTTAAATATGGATTATCCATTTAACTTAAAAGGTATTCTTTACTTCCCTAAAATTAATACAGAATACGAATCAATCGAAGGAACAATTAAATTATATAACAATCAGGTATTTATTGCCGATAACATCAAGGAAGTTATACCTGAATTCCTTATGTTATTAAAGGGTGTTATTGATTGTCCTGATTTACCTTTAAATGTATCACGTTCTGCTCTTCAGAATGATGGTTTTGTTAAAAAGATTTCTGATTACATTACTAAAAAGGTTGCTGATAAATTATCAGGCATGTGTAAGACAGATAAAGAAAACTACGAGAAATATTGGGATGATATTAGCCCATTCATCAAGTTTGGTTGCTTAAAAGACGAAAAGTTCTGCGATAAAATGTCAGACTATGTTCTCTTTAAGAATTTAGACAATAAATATCTTACATTTAAAGAAGCTTTAGAAGAAAATAAGGAAAAACACGAAAACACTATTTTCTACACAAATGATCCTGTACAGCAAAGCCAGTATGTAAATATGTTTAAGGATCATGGTATTGATGCTGTTATTTTAAAAGACAACATCGACCAGCCTTTCATTTCACAGCTTGAAGCCAAAAATGAAGGTGTTAAGTTTAAACGTATTGATGATGAACTTAATGATTCTTTCACAGAAGAATTAAGCGAAGATGAGTCAAAAGATTTAACAGACAAGCTTACTGATGCATTCAAGAAAGCACTTGGACGTGATGTTACTATTAAGGTTCAGAAATTAAAAGACGAAAATATTTCTTCAATGATTACTGTTTCTGAAGAAACACGTCGTATGCAGGATATGATGAAAATGTATGGTATGGCAGGTATGGATCCTTCAATGTTTGGCGGTGCCGGAGAAACATTAACTCTTAACGCTAACAACGATTTAGTTAAATACATTGTTGCAAATCCTGAAGGTGAGAACACTGAACTTATTTGCAAGCAGCTTTATGATTTAGCTTTAATCAGTCATACTCCATTAAATCCTGACAGCATGACAGCATTTATTGAACGTAGTAATAAAATTCTTAAAATTTTAACTAAATAATTTGAGTCAGGTAATTTAGGGCGAATATTATGGGCTGAATAAAATTTATACCGAATAGTTTAAGTCGAATAATTTTAGCTAAAAAAAATTTATATATTAATTTATACAACAAAAAATCCATTACTTTCATTTGTTAAGTAATGGATTTTTTATTATGTCTATACTATTAAATCTTTATTTTTTGATATCTATTGAATTTTCGGTTCTTTAACAAATATAGAAATCAAATATTATTTTTAATTAATCGTTTTTTATATTCTATACCACATACTCATTAAAAATCTGTTCTACTGCCTTCTCGTATTTAAATGTACTTTGAGACTTTCTTATCATTTTGGCTGTTTTATGTGGGTCTGTTGTTGCATAGGACAAATAGTTCCACATTTCAATCATCTTATTTAACAGATGTTTGTCAGCACTCATTTCCCCAGCAAAATCCCCGTACAACTTATCGTGAAACTGGCGTAAAGTTTCTTTGGAAATCTTCTCTCCACCTTTGATTTCATTAACAAGATTTGGATTTCTCAACAACCCTCTTCCTAACATTACAGAATCAACATCATAATTTGATATAATATCATTATAATCTTCCACCGAAAATACATTTCCGTTGTAACATAATTTATTTTTGCTTACTTTGTAGGCATAATCAAAACTCTCCATGTTGGGAAGTCCGTTATAAAGCTGAACTCTGGTTCTTGGATGCACAATTACTTCCTCAAAAGGAAACTTATTGTACACTTCCATTATCTCAGGAAATTCACTTTCATCAAAGATTCCAATTCTTGTTTTTACAGAAATTTTCATATCAAGCTTGGTAAAAACTTCATCAAAAAACTTTTCCATTAAATCTGTGTCTTTTAAGAAGCCTGCTCCTCTTCCTTTTGGCACAACCGTACCTGAGGGACAGCCGGCATTTAAGTTAACTTCGTTATAGCCCATTTCCTGAAGCTGCTTTGCCCCTTTTATAAAATATTCAGGATTATTTGCCATAATTTGTGGGACAAGATTAATATTTTCATTGTTTTCGGGAAGTAACTCACGAATTTCTTTTCCTTTTAATTTTGGATTATGACAGGGAGAAATAAAAGGTGCAAAATATTTGTCCGGTGAGACAAAAAACTTTGTAAATGCATTTCTATATATACGACCTGTCACTCCATCTATCGGTGCAAAATATAATTTCATATCTATCTCCATTTTTACTTTTTATCTTTAGCCTGCTCTAGTATAACAAAAGTTTTTTCCAAAGTACACTGCCATTATTTATTCAATTTTAACGGACAATTTAACAATTATAAAAAGTACCTACTAACACCCATTAATATAAAACATAACTAACATCCACTAATAAAAAAGAATATTTGAAAATCAACAGTCAAAATGATATACTTTTATAGTTGTAGCTTAATATATCTTTATGATATTAGCTACTAAAAATAAGAGAAATAAGCGAGGTATACATATGAAATTATGGGGTGGTCGTTTTACTAAAGAAGAGAATCAGTTAGTTCACAATTTTAACGAGTCTCTTTCTTTTGATCAGAAATTCTATGCACAGGACATTCGTGGAAGTATTGCCCATGTTAAGATGCTTGGAAAACAAAATATAATTTCTGAGGATGAAATGAACCAGATTATTAAAGGATTAGAAGGTATCAAGAATGATATAGATAATGGAAATCTTGTTTTCACAAAGGAAAGCGAAGATATTCACAGTTTTGTTGAGGCAAACTTAATCGAAAGAATTGGTGATGCCGGCAAGAAACTTCATACAGGACGTAGCCGTAATGATCAGGTTGCACTTGATATGAAACTTTATACAAGAGATGAAGTTGTTGAAATTAATCAGTTGTTAAAAGACCTTCTCTCTTCACTTTTAAAAGTTATTGAAGCAAACACAAATACATTTATGCCTGGTTTTACACATTTGCAGAAAGCTCAGCCTATTACTTTGGCTCATCATTTTGGAGCTTACTTTGAAATGTTTAAAAGAGACAGAGACAGACTTGATGATATTTACGATAGAATGAACTACTGTCCTTTAGGTTCAGGTGCTTTAGCCGGTACTACTTATCCATTAGACAGAGAATATACTGCCAGTCTTCTTGACTTTGCAGGCCCTACTCTTAACAGTATGGATTCCGTATCTGACAGAGATTACATTATTGAATTATTAAGTGCTTTATCTACAGTAATGATGCATTTAAGCCGTTTCTGCGAAGAAATCTGCATTTGGAATTCAAACGAATATAGATTTGTAAATATTGATGATTCTTACAGCACAGGTTCAAGTATTATGCCACAGAAAAAGAACCCTGACATTGCAGAATTAATCAGAGGTAAGACAGGTCGTGTTTACGGTGCCTTAACATCAATTCTTACAACCATGAAAGGTCTACCACTTGCTTACAACAAAGATATGCAGGAAGATAAGGAACTTACATTTGATGCTATTGATACTGTAAAAGGATGTATTCTTTTATTTACAGGAATGATTGACACAATGACATTTAACAAAGATGTTATGGAAGCAAGCACAAAGCATGGCTTTACTAATGCTACAGATGCTGCTGACTATCTTGTAAATCATGGGGTACCATTTAGAGATGCTCATGGTATTGTTGGTCAGTTAGTTTTATTCTGTGAAGAAAAAGGCATCGCCCTTGATGATATGACTTTGGAAGAATATAAGGCAATCAGCCCTGTATTTGAAGACGATATATATGAAGCTATTAGCTTAGAAACATGCGTTAATAAGCGAATGACTATCGGTGCTCCGGGACCTGAAGCCATGGAAAAAGTCATTAAAATTTACAAGGAATATTTAAACAAATAATATTCATGCTAAAATTTATAATAACACATTATATTATTATGAATCTGAGGATAAAAAAATATTACAAATAAACACACTCTAAAAGTTATACTTACAACTTATAACTATAACTTTTAAGTTAAAACTATTAATAATGATTTTTAAATAAGTTATTAAAAAGGTTATAAAAAAGGTTGTTTAAATAAAGTGATAACTGTAAAAAACAGTTCACCTAAAAGTTTAAACAACCTTTTTTATTATGTTATTTATAAGCTTATTGCTTTTAGAATTTCTCTTATGCATTTTCAAATTATTTTTTATGGAATTCCTGCTATATCTTATAAGTCTTTAAAATGGAACTGTCTCTTTCCTTTTGCATAATCATCAACAACATTTCCATTTCCAAATAATTTGTACTTGTAACTTACAAGACCTTCCAATCCAACAGGACCTCTTGCATGAATTTTACTTGTGCTGATTCCAACTTCAGCACCAAATCCATATCTATAACCATCAGCAAATCTTGTTGAACAGTTCTGATAAACTCCGGCAGAATCCACGTATCTCATAAATTCATTTGCAGTTTCACTGTTTTCTGTAATGATACAGTCTGTGTGATGGGAGCCAAAATAATTAATATGTTCAATGGCTTCATCTAATGAATTAATAACCTTTGCTGATACTATGTAATCCAAGTATTCTTTTCTGTTGTCTTCTTCTGTTCCCTGATTGCAACCTGTTAATTTGACGATTTCTTCTGTGCCTCGTAATTCAACATTGTTTTCTTTTAATGCTTCATAAAGCTTTGGTACAAATTCGTCAACTATATCTTTGTGAATCAATAATGTTTCTACAGAATTGCACGCTGAAACATACTGAGTTTTCGCATCTATTATAATTGGAATGGCTTTCTTAAAATCTGCCTCTTTATCTACATAAATATGACAAATTCCATCTGCATGTCCCATTACAGGAATTTTTGTATTATTCATAATATACTGCACAAAAGCATTAGAACCTCTAGGAATAAGCAAATCTACAGATTCGTTGCATGTTAAAAGGTCTGTAATTTCTGATCTTGCTTCTAACTGAAGCATGCAGTTTTCAGGCATACCTGACTTTATAACAGCCTCGTAAATTATGTTAAACAACACTCTGTTGCTGTTCATTGTTTCACTACCACCCTTTAAAATAACGCAGTTTCCACTTTTTATGCAAAGGGATGAAATCTGTATTAAGGCATCAGGTCTAGCCTCAAAAATAACGCCAATTACACCTATAGGACAGGTTTCTCTATAAAGAGTCAAGCCCTCATCTAACTGTCTGTGCATATCCTGTTTAAACAAAGGATCTTCCAGTTTAACTAAGTCTTCAATGCCTGCAATTACATCTCTTAATTTTGTTTCATCAAACTTTAGTCGCTTAATAATAGGTGCTGCAACCTTATCAATTTCAGCCTGTTTTAAGTCCATTGCGTTTGCTTCAAAAATTTCCTGTTGTCTTGCCTTTAATTGTTTTACTACTTCCAGCAACGCCTTATTTCTGGCTTCTTCACTTGTTCCTGCCATTTTAGGCGAAGCCAATTTGACTGCCTTTGCCTCTTCCTTTATATTCATTCTCAACTCCTAACTTGCAATAAATGCATTATATTTAAGGATTACATATTTTACATGGATCATAGCCCTGATTTATAACATCTTCTCTTGTACCTGTATATATACCCTTATTTGACTCACTCATTCGCTTAACACTGCTACATGATGGTAAATGGAATTTGTGAGTATTCATATTTAAAACATATTCAACTTTTCCACTGCTTGATGTGGATTTCTTTGAACCTGATGTACCTGAATTTTTATTTCCAATATTATTTGAATATTTCTTATTATTTTCATTGTCTTCTGTGTTAGAATATTTACCTGTTGATTTGCTATCACCTGTTTTGTAAGTGATACTTACTCCAGGCTGTGCATTGTAACAATACACATTAAATTCAATGCCTGCACCTGAATCCTCAACAGAGTAACCTTCCATCAAGACACCACGTGCAACAAGTTCAGAACCGCTAAATATAGGTGTCACTCTATACATTACGTGATTGTTTGTTTCCTTCACATAGTCGGCTACCATATTTTCAAAAGGTAACATACCGTCAACATTCAAATATCTTGTTCCCGTAATCAGATTTCTTTCGTTGGCATTTTCACCTGTTAATTGATAGCCAATTAAATGACATCTGTTATACAAATATTTTCCGTCAACAAAAGAATATTTTATTGTATGCCAACCTGTAGGTCTTACAGAACCAATTGCACCACGCTTCTGTGTGGGCATAATGTCTCTACCAACTGAAGCAACTGCCACGCCACATCTACCAAGAGAATCTAATGAAGAATATAACTCAAAGGATTTTTTTGTTATTTCCTTCTTGGTAAAATATGGTTTGTTGTTATTTATAACTGTGTAAGCCTTGCCTTTAAATTTGAGACTTTTTACATTTATATTTTTATAGCTAGTCTTTTTGACAGTTATGCTCTTTTTATTAGTTGATGTTTTATTCTTACTACTTTTACTTTTGCCACTTTTATTCTTACTTTTGCTACTATTGTTTGTTTTATTTTTTGCTTTTGTATTTTGGGTACTAACATTTTCAATATTCTTTGCTACAAATTTTGTTGTCTGTTTTGTTGTAGCTACTGTTGTTTCTGCTTTATCATTGTAATTTGGGTCTGTTTCATTAACCGCCCCCAAAACAACAAAACATATAAACAGTGTAATTAGAATCTTTTTTAATTTACTTTTTGATTGTTTCATTTCTCTCATATACCTCTTTTACAATCTTATCATGAGAATATCCCTGAAACTCCAGTGTACTAACAAGCTTATATTGTCTTAATGGCAGCTTGTAGTCAGCCGGATAAACTTTATCCCATCTGTATACAACAACTTTTTTTGCCTTCAAAATATCAACAATTTGATTTTCAATAAAACAATACTCATTGTCTGACACCTGATTAAAATAATCTTCAGAAATCTGAATATTTGCCGGTGTATTTTCAAATAATTCCTTTGAATATTCGTTAATATATAATGTGTTATTTTCTACCATGTGCACAATGTCTCTAATAACATATCTGTCCTTACTCTGTCTTCTTTCATTAAAGAACATACCGTTATTTTCATCTAAACATACTATTGCTATCATATAAATCCACCCCTTATCCTAGTTTTAAATTATCCCTACTAACTATATTTTAAATAATTTTCAGTTTAAATTCTTTATGTTATATCATTATTCAATCTAATTTACTATTTACAAAACTTACATATTGTCAGCATTATTGTCATTTTTATTATTTATATGAACTTCTAACTGATTATATGGAATTTCTATATTATTCTTTTCAAGCTCAGCTTTTATATTTTCTATTAAATAAAAATATGCATCCCAGTAATCATCGGGTTTTACCCAGGCTCTTGTTTCCATATCTATACCGCTGTCAGCGAGTTTCATTACAACTACATTGTTTTCTCGTTCTTTATCAACATATTTGCAATTTCTTATAACATCCATAACTATTTTTTTTGCATTATTTATGTCGCTGTCATAATGAATTGAAAACTTAACATCAACACGTTTTCCGTTTTCATTTGAGTAATTTATAATCACTTTTTTTGCCACGTCGCCATTTGGGCATTTAATTATGGTATTATCAAACTTCACAATTGTTGTATAAATAATATCCACCTTTTTTACTATACCTTCATGACCTTCAATTACAACATAATCTCCCACTTTAAAAGGTCTTGTAAGAAGTAATAAAACACCACCTGCAAAATTTGATAAGCTGCCCTGCAATGCCAAACCAATTGCAACACCGGCACTACCTAATACTGTTATAAATGATGTTGTCTCAATTCCAAGTTCTGAACAAATTACAATGAATACAATAAAATATCCTGTTATTTTAATTATTGAATCGACAAATTTTACTACTGCTTCGTCTGCACTTGTTCTGCCGATAATTTTTTTAAAAAGTTTACGCAATAATTTTATAATTATTTTTCCAATAATAAAGATTATTACAGCATTTATAATATTTATTCCTAAACTTATCATTTTAGATGAAAATCCATCAAATAACTTTGAAAGCTCTGAAACTTTTTCAGCGCTATTCTCACTTACTTTTTCACTTATTTCTTCTCCAATATCTGTTGCTAAAAAAAAGTTCATATTACTCTCCATTTTCAGATTATTTCACTCAAATTTTCGTATAACCTTAATATATAAAAAAGAGACTATTCTAATCAATAGTCTCTTTTTTAGTATATAACCTAATTGATTAGTTCTACTTTACTACTCTAACCTTAATTACGCCATCTACAGCATTTAATTTTTCAATTAAAGTATCTGTTGCACTATGGTCTAAATCAATGATTGCGTAAGCAAAATCACCCTTTGACTTATCTACCATGTCTGCAACGTTCACTCCTTCAGCAGCAATTGTTGATGAAAGCTGTCCAATCATGTTTGGTATGTTCTTATGACAAACTGTAACACGACTTGTCTTATCACATACACCTAATGTTGCTGCAGGATAGTTTACTGAATTTTTAATATTTCCGTTTTCAACAAAATCAACGATTTCTTCTACTGCCATAATTGCACAGTTATCTTCTGATTCTGCTGTTGAAGCTCCAAGATGCGGTGTAGCAATAACACCATCTACGTTAGCTAACTTTGGATTAGGGAAATCAGTTACATATCTCTTAACCTTTCCGCTGCTAAGTGCTTCAACAATATCATCATCACAAACTAATAAATCTCTTGCAAAGTTTAAGATTACAACACCATCTTTCATCATGGCAATTGTATCTTTGTTAATCATTTCCTTTGTATCATCTAAAAGTGGTGTGTGAACTGTAATGTAATCACATTCTCTGAAGATTTCTTCTCTTGTCTTAACTACATTAACGGCTCTCTTTAAGCTTAAAGCTCCTTCTACTGAAAGATATGGATCTGTACCATACACTTCCATTCCCATTGATACGGCTGTATTTGCAACTAATCTACCAATTGCTCCTAAACCGATAATACCAAGTTTCTTTCCCTTGATTTCGTTTCCTGCAAAGTTCTTCTTAGCCTTTTCCATATCTTTGCTAATATTTGCATTTTCCTTGTTGTCAACAACCCATCTGTTTCCACCGATGATGTCTCTTGAACCAAGAAGTAAACCACACATTACTAATTCTTTAACACCATTTGCATTTGCGCCAGGTGTGTTAAATACAACAATACCATTTTCAGCACACTTATCAAGGGGAATATTATTTACACCTGCACCGGCTCTTGCTACTGCTAATAAGCTTGCTGGTAAATCTAAGTCATGCATTGCAGCACTTCTTACAAGTGCCACATCTGCCTCATTAAAATCATCTACGATTTCATAGTTATCATTTAATTTGTTAAGTCCTAATTTTGAAATAGGATTTAAGCAATTTACTTTTGTCATTTTTTATGTACCTCCATAAATGTTTTTAATAAGATATTATTTTAAATATTTTAAATTATTTGTAATAACTCTTATTAAACGTAAATTAAGCATTTTCCTTTTCGAATTTTTCCATAAATTCTACTAAGGCCTTAACACCTTCAATTGGCATAGCATTGTAAATACTTGCTCTCATACCACCAACTGTTCTGTGTCCTTTTAAGTTTTCAAGACCGGCAGCCTTAGCTTCTGCAACAAATTTTGCATCTAATTCTTCATCACCTGTAACGAACGGTACGTTCATAAGTGATCTGTCTTCTTTTACAACAGTTCCCTTAAACAACTTGCTGTTATCTAAGAAGTCATAAAGAATCTTAGCTTTTTCTTCATTGTGCTTCTTCATTGCATCGAGTCCGCCCATCTTCTTAATCCACTTAAATACTTTTCCACAAATATAAATTCCATAGCATGGAGGTGTATTGTAAAGTGAACCTGCATCTGCCTGTGTTTTCCAAGCAAGCATTGTTGGTACTGTGCTGTCAACTTCTTCAGGAATTAAATCTTCTCTAACGATAGCAATTACAACACCTGCAGGACCAACATTCTTCTGAACACCACCGTAAATTACTCCGTATTTTTCTACGTCAACTGGTTCTGATAAGAAACATGAAGATACGTCAGCAACTAAAGTATGTCCTTTTGTATTTGGTAATGTATGATATTTTGTACCATAAATTGTATTGTTTTCACAAATGTATACATAATCAACATCATCATCAATATCTAAATCACTGCAATCAGGAATATAAGAGAAAGTCTTATCTGCTGATGATGCAACTCTCTGTACTTCAACATACTTTTCTGCTTCCTGAGCAGCTTTCTTTGCCCACTGTCCTGTAATAATGTAGGCAGCTTTTCCATTCTTCTTTAAGTTCATTGGTACAGCTGCAAACTGCTGTGAAGCTCCACCCTGAAGGAACAATACCTTGTAATTATCAGGAATGTTCATTAAATCTCTAATATCCTGTTCTGCTTCATCAATAATCTGTTGGAAAGCTTTTGAACGATGGCTCATTTCCATTACGCTCATTCCTGTTCCTCTATAATCAAGCATCTCTTCCGCTGCTTCTTTTAATACTTCTTCCGGTAACACTGCCGGACCTGCTGAGAAATTATATACTCTAGCCATTTCTAATCATACCTCCATATATCTTCTATCTTTTTGGGACTAATTCATTATCATAAAATAACCCCTATAACATTATAATTAAAGTCAGTAATTAACTGGCAATATTAACAATCATATCCTAATTCTGCTAAATCTTCTTCTGAGAAAGCTTCACTAATAGCTGTATTAGCAGGAACCATTGGGAATACCTTGTCGTCCTGATCAATCTGAGCATCAATTACGCAAGGGATATTCATTTCAATTGCGTCTTTAAGAGCTGCTTCAAATTCTTCTACAGTTGTAACTCTATATGCTTTTGCTCCCATACCTTCAGCGATTTTAACAAAATCAACTGCATCATTTAATACAGTGTTTGAATATCTCTTTCCATAGAACAATGTCTGCCACTGTCTAACCATACCAAGTACATGGTTGTTAATTACAATCTGAATAATTGGTATATTGTATCTTGTTGCAGTTGCAATTTCATTCATGTTCATTCTAAAGCAACCGTCACCTGCGATATTTACGCAAATCTTATCTTTGTTGCCCATCTTGGCACCGATACAGGCTCCAACACCATATCCCATTGTTCCAAGTCCACCTGATGTAATAAGCTGTCTTGATTTCTTATATTTATAGAACTGTGCAGCCCACATCTGATGCTGTCCTACGTCTGTTGTTACAATTGCATCACCCTTTGTAATATTGTAAAGTGAATCAATTACTGCAGGACCTGTTAATTTTGACTTATCTAAGTCTAATGGATACTGCTCCTTTAATTCTTCAATATGAGCCATCCACTGACTGTTGTCTTTCTTTTCAACTTTCTTGTTAAGTCTTAATAATACTTCTTTAATATCACCAATAATACTTGCGTCAGCCTTGATGTTTTTATTAATTTCTGATGGGTCAACATCAATATGTACAATGTTTGCATTCTTTGCAAATTCTTTTGCATTACCGATAACTCTGTCACTGAATCTTGCACCTAATACAATAAGTAAATCTGATTCTGTAACACCGAAGTTTGATGCCTTTGTACCATGCATACCAATCATACCTGTGTATCTCTTGTTTGTACCATCAAAAGCACCTTTACCCATAAGTGAATCACATACAGGTGCATCAACTAATTCTGCAAACTCTCTTACTTCCTTGTCCGCTTCTGAAATAACAGCACCACCACCAACTAAGATAAATGGCTTTTCTGATGCCTTAATCATATCTGCAACAGTATTAAGGTCATCTTCTGTAATACTGTCTGAATATCTCTTAATTTCTTCAGGTTCTTTACTTGTAAATTCAATCTTATTAGCTGTAACGTCCTTTGTAATATCTACTAAAACAGGACCAGGTCTGCCACTTTTTGCAATCTTGAAAGCCTTTCTAAGTGTTGGGGCTAAATTTTCGATTTCTTTCACAATAAAATTATGTTTTGTAATAGGCATTGTAGCTCCAACAATATCAATTTCCTGGAATGAATCTTTTCCTAAACCTGACTTTGCAACGTTGGCTGTAATTGCAACAAGTGGTACTGAATCCATATATGCTGTGGCAATACCTGTAACAAGGTTTGTTGCTCCAGGTCCTGATGTTGCCATACAAACTCCAACTTTTCCTGTTGAACGTGCATATCCGTCAGCTGCATGAGCAGCTCCCTGTTCATGTGAAACAAGGATATGTGTAATATCATCTGAATTCTTGTATAATTCATCATAAATATTCAAAATTGTTCCACCAGGGTATCCGAATACTGTGTCAACACCCTGTTCTTTTAAACATTCAATAACTATTTGTGAACCGTTTAATATCATAGTGTTTCCCTCTTTCCCTTATTTATTTATTTCTAATATAGCTCCTCTGTTACCTGATGTAACCATTGAAGCGTATCTTGCTAAATAACCTGTTGTAACCTTTGGTGTTCTAGGTTTCCAAGCTTCTTTTCTCTTTGCCATTTCTTCATCTGACACATCAATGTGTAATGTCATTTCAGGAATGCTAATCTTAATAATATCGCCTTCTTCAACTAAAGCAATAGGTCCGCCTACTGCAGCTTCAGGAGATACATGACCAATTGAAGCTCCTCTTGAAGCACCTGAGAATCTACCATCTGTTATAAGGGCTACTGTTTCGCCAAGTCCCATGCCTGCTATTGCTGATGTAGGGTTAAGCATTTCTCTCATACCAGGACCACCCTTTGGTCCTTCATATCTAATTACAACAACATCACCGGGAACAATCTTACCGCCCTTAATTGCTGCAATGGCATCTTCTTCACAGTCAAATACTCTTGCAGGACCTTCATGTACCATCATTGATTCTGCTACTGCTGAACGCTTTACAACTGAACCGTCAGGTGCAAGATTTCCTTTAAGCACTGCAAGACCACCTGTCTTACTATATGGGTTATCTGTTGGTCTGATAACTTCAGGATTTCTGTTTACGCAACCCTTAATATTCTCCCCAATAGTCTTTCCTGTTACTGTTATACAGTCTTCATTTAATAAGCCAAGTTCACTTAACTCATTCATTACTGCATATACGCCACCAGCTTCATTTAAATCTTCCATGTATGTAGGACCTGCCGGTGCTAAATGACATAAGTTAGGTGTCTTTTCACTAATTTCATTTGCAAACGAAATATCGAAATCAAATCCAACTTCATGTGCAATAGCTGGTAAATGAAGCATACTGTTTGTTGAACAGCCAAGTGCCATATCAACTGTTAATGCATTGAGAATTGCATCCTTTGTTATAATATCTCTTGGTCTTATATTCTTTCTGTATAAATCCATTACAGCCATACCTGCATGTTTTGCAAGTTTGATTCTTTCAGAGTAAACAGCCGGGATTGTACCATTTCCTTTAAGTCCCATACCTAATGCTTCTGTCAAACAGTTCATTGAGTTTGCTGTGTACATACCTGAACATGAACCACATGTTGGACAAACCTTTTCTTCAAATTCTCTAACATCATCTAATGTCATCTTACCTGCTGCATTTGCACCAACTGCTTCAAACATTGATGATAAACTTCTCTTTCTACCATGTACATGACCTGCAAGCATTGGACCACCTGATACGAAAACAGTTGGTACATTAACTCTTGCTGCTGCCATTAAAAGTCCCGGTACATTCTTATCGCAGTTTGGAATCATAACTAAAGCATCAAACTGATGTGCCAAAGCCATACATTCTGTTGAATCTGCTATTAAATCTCTTGTTACTAATGAATATTTCATTCCTTCATGTCCCATTGCGATACCATCACATACTGCAATAGCAGGGAACATAATTGGTGTACCACCTGCCATGGCTACACCCATCTTTACTGCCTGTGCAATCTTGTCCAGGTTCATGTGTCCCGGAACAATTTCGTTATATGAACAAACAATACCAACTAATGGTTTTGCAAGTTCTTCTTCAGTCATCCCAAGAGCATTAAATAATGATCTGTGAGGTGCCTGCTGTATACCTGATTTTACTGCATCACTCTTCATAATAATAACCTCCGTCAATATAAATATGTATTATATACGTTTTGCTATTTCATCACCCATTTCCTTACAACCAACTAATGTCATTCCTTCTGACATAATATCAATTGTACGAATGTTATCCTCTAGAACCTTCTGAACTGCTGCTTCTACAGCATCAGCTTCTTTATCTAAATCAAATGAATATCTAAGCATCATGGCTGCTGATAAAATTGTAGCAATAGGATTTGCCTTATTCTGTCCTGCAATATCAGGAGCTGCACCATGACTTGGTTCATACATACCAAACTTATCTTCTCTAAGAGATGCTGATGAAAGCATACCAATTGAACCTGTTACCATACTTGCTTCATCTGATAAAATATCACCAAACATATTTTCAGTTACTACAACGTCAAACTGTGCAGGATCTTTTACAAGCTGCATTGCGCAATTATCAACAAGCATATGTGTAAGAGTAACTTCAGGATAATCCTTTGCTACTTCATTTACAACCTTGTCCCATAATCTTGAACTGTCTAAAACATTTGACTTGTCAACGCTGATTACGCTCTTACGTCTCTTCATTGCTATTTCAAATGCCTTAATTGCAATTCTTCTGATTTCATTTTCGTTATATGTTAATGTATCTGTTGCTGTAAGGACTCCGTTAACTTCCTCTGTCTTTCTTTCTCCAAAGTAAAGACCACCTGTTAACTCTCTTACAATAATCATGTCAAATCCAGCATCTGCCACTGATTCTTTAAGTGGACATGCATCCTTTAACTCCTTGTAAAGATATGCAGGTCTGAGATTTGCAAAAAGATTTAATCCTTTTCTAATTGCAAGAAGTCCAGCTTCCGGTCTAAGATTAGGTGGTAATTCATACCAACTGTCTTTACCAACTACACCTCCTACGGCTCCTAATAACACAGCATCATTTGACTTTGCTGTTTCAAGTGCCTCATCAGTAAGTGGAACGCCATGTTTATCAATGGAAATACCGCCCATGTCCACTTCTGTGTAGTTAAAGCTGTGTCCAAATTTATTACCGACGACGTCAAGCACTTTTCTTGCCTCTGCTACGATTTCAGGGCCAATTCCGTCACCGGGAATAACTGCAACGTTAAAATTCATTGTAATTCCTTCTTTCTATCTAGTTTAAATTAATATGCTATAAAAGATATACCGTGCCATATTAACTCGTAAAATTATACCTTAAAATCCGTCATATTTCAACCATACATATATAATGTATTTCTTGATTATATTTAACATAAGAAAACTGTCACAATAATTTTTACGATTACTGTGACAGTTATTTTAAACATTATATTTAATTATATTTCTTATTCTTAATCACTCCAAATACTTCTGCAGCCCCTGCAACAGCAGACATAGCTATTCCTGCAACAATTCCTTTCCATGTTTATCAGCAATGAATTTAACATTAAGCAATTTTAATGGAGATAGCTGGTCTCTGTTGCATTTCCATTTTTGTCTTTTACTTCCACCTTGATTTTATCAGAAACATTTTTCATTTCGTGCGAGTGTGCATCCATAGCGGAACGTTTTTTTATTACAGAAAAAAGCCTTCAGTGGCATCACTACCACCAAAGGCTTTTTAATCACAACATCTATATAAAATAAAATGTCTCTTAAGCGTTTGCTTTTTCAATGTCAACAATTGCTGTTTTCTGCATTGGTATACGACAGTTCTTGTTTCCACCAAATTCTACAATAACAGTATCTTCAGTTACATCAATAACCATGCCATAGAAACCACTTGTTGTAAGAATACTATCTCCAATTTCTACGCTTTCCATTAATGCCTTCTGTTTCTTTTCCTGCTTCTTCTGTGGCTTAATAGCTAAGAAATACATAAATCCAATAATGATTACTACATATACTACTATGATAACCCAGCTTCCGCCTGCACTAGCTGCTGCTAATAAATTCATTATAAATCCTCCTCATAATATGTTTTTGATACAAAGATGTATCTATTTTTTGTCATTTTCTTTGAAACCTTCCAGTTTTTTTGCTTTATATTCTGCAAAATTTCCTGCCTCTATGGCATATCTGATTTCCTCCATCATTGTATTATAAAAATACAAATTATGCAATACACATAAACGCATACCAAGCATTTCTTTTGCCTTTAACAAATGTCTTATGTACGCTCTGCTGTGATATTTGCATGCAGGACACTGACAGCCTTCTTCAATAGGTGATGGATCTGTTTCATATTTTGCATTAAATAAATTTAACTTACCCTTATTTGTGTAAACATGACCATGACGACCGTTTCTTGCAGGATATACACAGTCAAAGAAATCCACACCTCTTTCCACTGCTTCCAAAATATTTGAAGGTGTACCAACACCCATTAAATAAATTGGCTTGTCCTTTGGAAGATGTGGTTCAACACTTTCGATAATTCTATACATTTCTTCATGCGTTTCACCTACTGCAAGTCCACCAATTGCATAACCGTCCAAGTCTAATTCTGAAATCTTTTTAGCATGTTCAATACGAATATCATCGTAGATTCCACCCTGATTAATACCAAATAACATTTGATTTTTGTTAATTGTATCTTCTAAAGTGTTAAGTCTGTCCATTTCTACTTTACATCTTTTAAGCCATCTTGTTGTTCTGTCAACAGAATTCTGCATATATTCTCTTGATGCCACACTTGATGGACATTCATCAAAGGCCATTGCAATTGTTGATGCTAAGTTTGACTGAATCTGCATACTTTCTTCAGGTCCCATAAAAATCTTACGTCCATCTATATGAGATCTAAAATGTACGCCTTCTTCTTTAATACTTCTAAGACCTGCAAGTGAAAATACCTGAAATCCACCTGAATCTGTAAGAATAGGTTTGTTCCAATTCATAAATTTATGAATTCCACCCATTTTCTTTACAACCAAATCTCCCGGTCTTACATGTAAATGATATGTGTTTGATAATTCAACCTGTGTTTTTATCTGATATAAATCTTCTGCGGCTACCGCTCCTTTAATAGCTGCCGCTGTTCCAACATTCATAAACACCGGTGTCTGAATAGTGCCATGAACTGTTGTAAATTCTCCTCTTTTGGCATTGCCATCTTTTGCTAATACTTTAAACATAATTAACCTCATTTTTTTACAAACTTTATTAATTATATTATTTATGACAATTTAAAGCAAGAATATATTTTATTATTTTACTTATATTAATTTGATATTATTTTATTTCCTTGTTATAATTGGACAAGAATTTAACAAAAGGGAGACTATTATGGCTGGTTCAACATACGGAAATATATTTAAAATCAGTACCTGGGGCGAATCTCATGGCAAAGCTTTGGGGGTTGTTGTAGATGGATGCCCTGCAGGTATTAATTTATGTGAAGAGGATATTCAGAAGTTTTTAAATAGAAGAAAACCAGGTCAGTCAAAATTCACTACACAGCGTAATGAAGATGACAAGGTTGAAATTTTATCAGGAGTATTTAACGGAAAAACTACCGGTACTCCTATTTCCATGATTGTAAAAAACAAAGATCATCATTCAGCGGACTATACTGACATTGCTTCATACTACAGACCGGGTCATGCGGATTTTACTTTTGACGAAAAATATGGTTTTAGAGATTACAGAGGTGGTGGCCGTTCTTCAGGAAGAGAAACTATCGGTCGAGTAGCTGCCGGAGCTATTGCATCAAAGATTCTTGAATCTCTTGGCATTGAAATTACAACATATTCAAAATCTATTGGTAATGTGGAAATTGACTATAGTAAATTCAAAAAAGATGAAATTCCAAATAATCCAATGTACATGCCGGATAATGATGCCGCAGCAAAAGCTGCCGAATTATTAAAAGAAAAAATGGAAGAAAAGGATTCTGTTGGTGGCATAATTGAATGTTTAGTTGATGGCATGCCTGCAGGTGTTGGAGAAACTGTATTTGACAAATTAGATGCAAATCTTGCAAAAGCTGTTATGTCAATTGGCGCCATTAAAGGTATTGAGTTCGGTGACGGTTTTAAAGTTGCAGAACTAACAGGTTCAACAGATAATGATGGTTTTAAAATTGAAAATGACACTATAGAAAAAACTTCAAACCATGCAGGTGGTATTCTTGGTGGTATGAGCGATGGTTCACAAATTGTTTTACGCGCAGCAGTTAAACCTACTCCTTCTATTGCAAGAAGTCAGGATACAATTAACAAAGCCGGTGAAAACATCAGCATCAACATAAAAGGTCGTCACGATCCTATTATTGTACCTAGAGCTGTAGTCGTTGTAGAATCCATGGTTGCTGTTACTTTAGTGGATATGCTATTTACTAATATGACAGCTAGAATTGACAAGATTGTTGATTTTTATAAGTAAATTTTACAAATACTTCAATTTAAAATATTTAAGAGATAGTGAACTTAGTTTTACTATCTCTTATTTTTTGACTCTTTATTTAATACATTTTCATAAAATAGACCAACTATAAACCATATTGGTGCATAATCAAGTCTAATTACTCCTTTAATATTATATTTACACTTGCTATAATCCCAAGGACACTTAAACGCTTTTTTTAACATACAGCCACTTATAAATTCTGCACTAAATATCCCCAGTGTATACAGTAGCCCACGCTCGGTTCTTTTTACATGATGTTTTTTCAATTTAAAACTGATGGGCTTAATTATTGATGCCATGCCATAAATTGGAAACATCCATATAGATGTATGCCCCATTAGTCGGTAATCTTTTTTTCTGAAGCTATGAATTGATGTGAAAACAACTTCCATGCACCAACCAATAATTCCACATTTTAAAAAATTATAAAATATATTTTTCTTCATATAGTTAATTATTTCCAACTAATTAATATCTATACAAAAAAGAAACTGCAAAGAATTTCTTCACAGTTTCCTTTTCACAAATTATTTGATTTTTACCTTCTTAGGTTTTGACCAGGCTTTTTATTCATATAAAGGATATTTGTCTGTTAATCCCTTTACTTTTGCTTTTACAGCTTCACAATTGCCCTGTGGATCTTCTGCTATCATTGCCATGCATTCAGCAATAACATCCATATCTTCTGTGTTTAAGCCTCTTGTTGTTACGGCAGGTGTACCAATTCTTACACCGCTTGTAATACCAGGTTTCTGTGGATCATTTGGAATTGCATTTTTGTTACATGTAATATTTGCTGCATCAAGTGCAATTTCAAATTCTTTACCTGTTATATTTTTGCTTCTTAAATCTACTAACATAAGATGATTATCTGTACCACCTGATACAAGATCAAATCCTCTGTCTGTAAGTCCTTTTGCTAAAGCCTGTGCGTTATCCACAATGTTCTTTGCGTATGCCTTAAAATCATCTGATAATGCTTCTTTAAAACATACAGCCTTTCCTGCTATAACATGCATTAATGGACCACCCTGAATTCCAGGGAATACTGCTTTGTTTAATTTGTGTTCTAAAGCAAATTCTTCACTTGAAAGAATAAGACCCCCTCTAGGTCCTCTTAATGTTTTATGTGTTGTAGTTGTTGTAACATGTGCGTATGGAATTGGACTCATATGCTGTCCACCTGCCACAAGACCTGCGATATGTGCCATATCTACCATAAGATATGCACCAACTTCGTCAGCAATTTCTCTAAACTTCTTAAAGTCAATCTTTCTTGCATAAGCACTTGCACCTGCTACAATTAATTTTGGCTTGTTTTCAACAGCTATTTTTCTTACCTGATCATAATCTATATAACCGTCTTCATTTACACCATAAGATACAATGTTAAAATATGTTCCTGAAATATTAACCTTTGAACCATGTGTTAAATGTCCACCTGCATCAAGACTCATTCCCATTACTGTATCTCCCGGTTTAACTAAAGCAAAAAATACAGCTAAGTTTGCCTGTGCTCCTGAATGTGGCTGAACATTTGCGTATGTACATCCAAACAATTCCTTTGCTCTGTCAATTGCTAACTGTTCTACAACGTCTACATATTCACATCCACCATAATATCTTTTTCCAGGATATCCTTCTGCATACTTATTTGTAAGATGACTACCCATAGCAGCCATAACGCCTTTACTTACTAAATTCTCAGATGCAATAAGTTCAAGATGAGAACGCTGTCTTCCCATTTCGTCTGCCATTGCAGCATAAATTTCCGCATCTGCATTTTTTACTTCATCAAATGAAAACATATATCTACCTCCTAATGTCCTTAAGACCGGCTGCATCTTTCGATGCAGCTTTAATCTTATATTACTTTACCATAATACAGTGTATTTTAAAATTATTTTTTTAGAATTTGTAGTAATTTGTTAAAAAAATAACTATTTTCTTAATCTTTTTCGTCTTCTTCATCTACAAAATCTTCTTTTGGTCTTTTATCATCACATGGATTCTTGATTTGTAATTTACAGTCATTATAACAGCATTTCTCTTTTTCTTTCTTTAGTCTGCCCTCACATTTTGGTGGTGCAAGTTCTAATGGTTTTATTTCTTTTGACAAAAGTCCACTTTCAACGAATTTAATGCATGCGTTTTCTGAATTGTCTCTTAAATTTACCTTTACAGGTTTTGACTTGCCAATATAGGGTATTTCATATACTTCATAGTATAGAGTTCTGACAAATAAAGAAAGTCCTGCTGAAAATACACCTGTCACTTCATCAAAGTTTATGGCTTTAGCTGTTCCGCTTAAGTTTACTCCATTTACTACAGCATTATTATTCTCATACATACCAACAATGTTAAAATAATAATCTCCACCCTCGTTTATGCCAACACCGTAAGGTGCAAACAACTCAAAGGTTACATTTGAAGGATTTGTTTTTTCGCTATAATAATCGTAATCTGTACTTGTTGTGCTACCTGGTAAATAATTTACTGTAATTGTAGTTGAACCTAAATATTTATGGCACTTGTCGTATAATTTGATCTTTAAAGTAACTGAAATATTAGTTAAGGTAATTTTGAAACAATTTGGTCTCAATGAGTCATCTATTGTAGATACTGCATCATCTGTGTCTGCTAAGTCAATATTTATTACATCAACGGAAACACATTCTGTAGTTGGAAAATTAGCTAATACATCTGCCGGAATAGTTACTTCCCTACAAACATTCACTCCCACTTCATCATACACAACCGGTGCGTATATTGATAGAAATTCAGGCATTCCACAAATAGCATCATTACAAACATCTCTGCGACATCCACATTTGTGCTCACAACAACATTTTTCTTTTTCCATGTTTATCTCCTTTTTTAGTCTTTCTCTATATATTTTATGCGTTTCATTTTTTATTGTTCTAAAAAACAAAGCTAATAAATATATATACAATAATGGGATTCACCTGTATTTTAATTACATCTGTGTACTAACCTTTAATCATACTAATATTTCAAAAAAGGAGTAATTCATTGTATAAAATTTTAGCATTTGAAAACGGACAACCAATTATTTTGTACATAGAAAACGAAAAAGTTTATATGTATACTGCGGCAAGAGGGAAAATTATTCCAAAAGGACTTTTATTTAATGATGTTGGAAGAGATTTTGACGTTTTTTCCTGTAATAAGCAATATGTGTATTATATTTCTACTGATAATAAAATGAAACTTGCGGTTTTAAACAGGGACAGATTTACGGAATTTTTGTCTATCCCCCTAGGGGACTCTTCACATCAAATGGAAATAGTAAATATTTCACCTTTAATGTGCCAAAACGAGCTTTATATTTTCTACTGTAATCACAATAAAAGTAATAATAAGTATGAAATTTATTATATATTATCAAGTTGTCCTGAAAAAAGTTGTCTCATAAAACGTAATGTTTCCACCAACAAGGGCTTCGATGTTTTTAAGGCTAATGAAAAAATAGGTATTGTTCTAAATGACAGTTATTACTACTTAAGTACTGAGAAAAAATTAGTAAGTACCGACACTTCTCATAAGGACAAAGAAAAAATCAATACTTTAACTGAAAACATTAATTATTTAAAATCAGTTATATCAGAAAAAAGCGACTGCTTAATTGATGTGCAAAATCTTTTGTCAGAAAAAGAAAACGAAATTCAAAATTTGAAAGAAACTCAGGAAAATATAGTGAAACAGTATAATGAGCTTGCTGAATATGCCGGCAAGCTTCAGGATGAGCTTAGAAAATTTCGCTATATGTAATAAAATATGCATACATAGTGGGACCTCATTCATATACTAAGAAATTTCGAATTAAATTATTATTCCAAAAAATACCGATAATTCTCTTTTGCACATATCTAATATGCGCCTAGGAAAACTATCGGTATTCTATATATTTCAGCTATATAATTTCTATCTGCTAAATCTAGAATTGACTTCGATTATTAACACATTACTGCTCTTTGTAATAATCTACCACAATTATTCTTCTTCCGGCTTAACAATGTCAATTGCTAATTCTTCTAACTGTTTTGAATCAACAGGGCTTGGTGCATTAGTCATTAAACATGAAGCATCTTTTACCTTAGGGAAAGCAATTACTTCTCTAATGTTATCTTCTTTTGCCATGTGCATAACTAATCTGTCAAGTCCGTAAGCAAGTCCTGCGTGTGGTGGAACACCATACTTAAATGCATCAAGTAAGAAGCCAAACTGTTCATGAGCTTCCTCATTTGTGAAGCCTAATGCCTTAAACATTCTTTCCTGAATGTCTTCCTGATGGATTCTAACACTACCACCACCAAGTTCTGTACCGTTTAACACAATATCGTAAGCCTTAGCTCTAACCTTTCCTAAGTCTGTATCAAGATACTGTAAATCTTCTTCCATAGGCATTGTAAATGGATGATGCATTGCAAGATATCTGTTCTGTTCATCTGACCATTCAAACTGTGGGAACTCTACAACCCATAAGAAATTCCATTTATCTTCCGGAATTAATTCAAGCTGCTGTGCAAGCTCTAAACGAAGTGCGCCTAATACGTTCCATACAATCTTGTTCTTGTCAGCTGCAAACAAAAGTAAATCTCCAGGTTCACCTTCCATTGCTTTTACTAAATTATTTAATTCTTCTTCTGTCATGAATTTTGCAAATGATGACTTGTAAGTACCATCTTCGTTAATGCAAAGATAAGCAAGACCTTTTGCTCCATTTCCTTTTGCATGGTCAACTAACTTGTCAATCTTCTTTCTTGGCATATGTCCCTGACCTTTAACGTTAATACCTCTAACAGTACCACCGTTTTCAATAGCACCTGTAAATACGCCAAAGCCACAACCTTCAACTACTTTTGTAACGTCAATTAATTCCATGCCAAAACGTGTATCAGGCTTATCCGAACCAAATCTGTCCATAGCTTCCTGCCATGTCATTCTTGGCATTGGAAGTGGGATATCCACGCCTAAAATTTCCTTAAACATAGCCTGTAATAATCTTTCATTTACATCAATAACATCATCAATGTCAACAAATGATAATTCCATATCAACCTGTGTAAATTCAGGCTGTCTGTCGGCTCTTAAATCCTCGTCTCTGTAGCATCTTGCAATCTGCATATATCTGTCAAATCCTGAGCACATTAGTAACTGCTTGTAAAGCTGTGGAGACTGTGGAAGTGCATAGAACTCTCCCGGATGTACTCTACTTGGCACTAAATAGTCTCTAGCTCCCTCAGGAGTGCTTTTACACAAAGTTGGTGTTTCGATTTCAAGGAAACCTTCACCCTGCATGAACTTTCTAATAAAAGTTGTAACATCACTACGCAACTTAATATTTTTCTGTAATGATGGTCTTCTTAAATCAAGATATCTGTACTGTAATCTTAATTCTTCTCTTGTGCTAATATTTTCTTCAACAGGAAATGGTGGTGTATCAGATTCTGATAAAATACGAAGTGTATTAACTGTAACTTCAATATCACCTGTTGCTAAATCTTCGTTAATTGCGCCGCCACGCTTTCTAACTACACCTTCTACTGCAATTACGAACTCACTTCTAAGATTTTTAGCTTTTTCAAAAACTTCTTTATCATTTTCGTCAAATACTAACTGAAGAATTCCTGATCTATCTCTTAAATCAATAAAAATAAGACTTCCTAAATTTCTTCTTTTCTGAACCCAGCCCATAACTGTAACTGTTTCACCAATATTTTTATTACTTACTTCTGTACATCTGTGACTTCTGTGAAGTCCCTGCATTGACTCTGCCATAACTTTTCCTCCTATTTTAACGGATTTTTATAAAATTCCTTAAAGTTCTCAAAGCCCTGTGTCTTTAACTGCTCTTTTTGGAATTTTTTATTCTTGTTCATTCTTGTTACAAGAACCTGTGTACCTGTTTTTCTTTCTTCCTGTGCTTGTGCAATAACTTCACAAAGTCTGTCGCCTTCAACACCTTTTTCAATAAGGTATACAACCTTGTCATAATCTTCAGGAATTTTGAAGCCCTGTTCCATTAATAATAAAACAATTCTTTCAAATCCAATTGAAAAACCACATGCCGGTACATCATGACCTGTGAACTTACCAACCATCTTGTCATAACGACCACCGCCACCGCAGCTGCCGCCAAATTCAGGAATTGCTATTTCAAAAATTGTTCCTGTATAATATGACATACCTCTAACTAATGTTGGATCAAATACAATTTCAAAATCAGATGACTTTGTAGCCTTAACACTGTCTATAATTTCATCCATCCACTGTTTTACATCATCACCCATGAAATCTCCAAGCTTATCTGCCAGGTATCCAATAGGATCTGCCTGATTTTCAATTTCTTCAAATAATTGTATATATTTTTCAACTGATTCAGGGGCGAAATCGTATTTAATTAATTCTTCCTTAACGCCTTCTAAACCAATCTTGTCCATCTTATCAAGAATAATGAAAACGCTGTCAAATGACTCTTCAGGGAAACCACTGTATGAAGCCATTGCCTTTAAAATTCTTCTTTCATTAATTCTAATCTGGAAATTCTTAAATCCTAACTTTCCAAGTGTAGTTGTTGTTGCTAAAATAAGTTCAATTTCAGCTAAGTTACTTGGATCACCTAATATATCAATATCGCACTGCATAAACTGACGATATCTTCCCCTTTGTGGTCTGTCTGCACGCCAAACATTTCCCATCTGTAATGCCTTAAATGGTGATGGTAAATCGTTGGCATTTTTTGAATAATATCTAACAAGAGGAACTGTTAAGTCATATCTTAAACCATTATCAACTACATCCATTTCTTCCGTAGCTGTTTCTAAGTTTAACTTTTCTCCTCTTTTTAAAATCTTAAAAATTAACTTTTCGTTTTCTCCACCCTGTTTGCTTGTCAGGTTTGTAATGTGTTCCACGCAAGGTGTCTCAATCTGAGTAAATCCAAATGCATTATAAGTTTCCTTAATTACATTCTGTACATAATTTCTTATTTTCATTTCTTCAGGAAGAATATCCTTCATTCCTGTAACCGGTTTCTTACTTAAAGCCATGTTTTTGCTCCTTATATTTTTCTAACTTGTATATTTTACTATTAAATAGAAAAGAACACAAGTGTTGTATCTTTTATTAATTTACAAAATAACTTCTTTTTCTTTCAATCATTTCGTCAATTCTGTCAATATACTGGTCTACATTTTTCAATGTATCAATTCTAGTGGCACTTTTTCTGTCAGAAGAAAGTAGTTTTGTAACTGCTCCTGCTCCACATGCCCATACATTCTGATAGTCTCCCATCATAAGTATGTTGTAAATTCCTTCTTTACCGGGCAATGAATAACCTACATTTTCCTGATTACCTGCCATATTTTTTTGTCTGTACAAATAGTATGGCTTCATACCCATTTCATAAGCATATTCTTTTGTAATATCCATTAACTTTGTATTGTTATCAAAATTTAAATCTGAATATTTTTGTCTGTTCATGTTAAGTCTTGAACCACGTTTTAATGCCAGGGAATGTACTGTAATACCATCTGGTGCCAGCTTCAAAGCCTGTTCCATTGAATATTTAACCATGTCCTCTGTTTCATTTGGTAGACCGATTATAAAATCCATATTTATGTTATCCATGCCACAATCTCTTGCCAAATTAAAAGCCTGTATTACCTGTTTGACTGAATGTTTTCTACCTATAATATCTAGAGTTTCCTGATTCATTGTCTGTGGATTAATGGAAATTCTTGAAACATTTTGTTTTTTTAAAGTCATTAATTTATCTCTTGTAATGCTGTCCGGTCTGCCTGCTTCAACAGTAAACTCCTTTACATTACTGAAATCAAAATTATCTTTTAATGCATTTATTAATCTGTCTAACTGCGCAGGTTCAAGTGTGGTTGGCGTACCACCACCAATATATACTGAATTAAGTTCTTTATCCTGTAATTGCTTACCTAGGAATCTCAATTCCTTAATAACTGAATCCACATAAGCATCTACTTTTTCCTTATATCTGTTTAAAGGATAGGATGTAAATGAACAATAAAGACAAGTTGTTGGGCAAAATGGTATACCCACATATAAACTATAATTGCCCTTGTAATTAACATTTGAAAGTACCTTATGTTCCATGTTTGAAACATCCAGTGCCAGGTCCAACTTGTTATCAGAAATAAAATATGTTTCTTTCATTTCTTTTCTTATTGCTTCATCTGAAAGTCCCTGTTCTTTTAACATACCCGGAATTTTTGCCGGTCTGATACCTGTTAAATTGCCCCAAGGCAGGTCATGTCCTATATCTTTTCTCATTAAACAGTACAAAAGCTTTTTAAGAGCGTTTTTTGTCTCCCTTCTATCCTGAAAGTCACAACAAATTTCGTCTTCAAAAAGCTTTTTGGCCTCATCGTACAATGATGCAGTAATTTTTTCTTCCTGAAAAATCACTTTTAGTGTTCTGTATGACTCCTCTAAATCTTCATTAATTTTAAAAGGCTGTCCCACATAAAAAGCCTGCACCATTGACTGAATATCATATTCAAATTGTTTAGGTTCTATCTGAATGTCTATCATTAATAATATACCTTTTCGTTATCTATAGTTGTCATATCCATATGTCCCGGATAAACAGTTGTTTCCCCTGGAAGCACTAACAATTTTTCTTTAATTGATCTGATAATTGCCGCTTCACTTCCCCCTGGAAAATCTGTTCTACCTCTACTCTGATGGAAAAGTGTGTCACCACTAAACAAAACTTCATCTTCTGCTATATAATAACAACCGCTTCCCTGCGTATGACCAGGCGTTAAAATAAACTTAATTTCCTTATCTGCAATAGTAAACTTATCACCATCTCTTAAATATTTGTCTGCACAAATGCTTACAGGATTTCCAAACATTGATGATAAATTTGCTCTTGTATCTACTAAAAGCCTGTCTTCTTCTTCAGAAGCATATACGGGAATATTATATTTTTCCTTTAATTCCGTTACAGCACTAATGTGGTCTGCATGACCATGTGTAAGCAAAATTGCTTTTGGAATCATTTCTATGTTACTAACATTAACACTGATTTTTAAAGCATCATCACCGGGATCAACAATAAATCCTTCTTTTGTATCTGTGTTCATACATAAATAACAGTTAGTATAGCATTCACTAACTAATACGCTTCTAATTTTGATATTTCCCATCTATTTCTCCTTTTCAAAAATGGAAGACAATTGTTATCCACTACACTATACCCACTGTGCCACCTGACAAATTAACGAAAGCACGCTCCCGCTGCCAAACGCTCGTAGCGGTTCTATCAAGCCGACTACGCTGCCTTGATGAACCGACGGCGTTAGAGCACTTTCTTCTAATTTTGTCAGTTGCCACAGTGAAGAAATTAATTTCCATAACATAACAATTGTCTTCATTTTTTCACATTACAAAATGTCAATTACAACGTTTAACTGCTTGTTCGCTCGATATCAATGATACTGTCAATTGTTCGAATTTTTGCAATTAAGCTGTTTAATTCTTCTGTACCCTGTATTGCAAATGTCATTGTAATTGTGGCAATGTCAGACTTGCTTGTTCTACTATTGATGCTGTTTACATCAATATTTCTTTCTGTAAATATTCTTGACAAGTCTGTCAAAATACCGACTCTGTTGTTTGCATAAATAACAATTTCTGTCATATATTTGCCGTCCTGCTTGCCTTCGTCAGCAGCCCAGCTTGCCTCAATTAATCTACCTCTTTCAATATCAGGAAGATTCATAATATTGATACAGTCTGTTCTATGAATTGAAACACCACGTCCTCTTGTTACAAAGCCCACAATTTCATCACCTGGTACAGGACTACAACATTTAGAAAATCTAACTGCTACGTCATCCATACCTTCAACAATAATACCGCTCTTAGAATTACTTTTTCTTGGGACATTTGCCTTATTATTGTTTGTGTCTTTTAATACATCATCGTCTGTTACTTCAACCTTGTGTTCCTTCTCGTATTCATCAAGAAGTTTATTTACAATCTGACCTTCTTTTAAGCCACCATGACCAATTGAAGCAATAAGAGAATCCCACTCTTTGTAACTGTATTTCAACCGAACTTTTTCCATATATGCAGGCTTTAATATTTCTGATAAATTAATATTCTTTGCCTTGCAATATTTTTCAATAAGTTCTTTACCTTTTACTATATTTTCTTCTTTATTTTGCTGTTTAAACCAAACATTAATTTTATTTTTTGCCTGTGTGCTCTGAACAACCTTCAGCCAGTCTCTACTTGGACCTGTAGAGTTATTAGATGTAATAATTTCCACTCTGTCACCGTTTTGGAGCTTGTAGTCGATATTAACCATCTTGCCATTAACTCTTGCACCAACCATCTTATTACCTACTGCACTATGAATACTGTATGCAAAATCAATTGGTGTAGAACCGCTTGGTAAATTCTTTACATCACCATTTGGTGTGAAACAGTACACTCTTTCAGAGAACATATTCAAATCATCTTTTAAAAGATTAATAAATTCATGGTTATCTGACATGTCTCTCTGCCATTCGAGAATTTGTCTTAACCAGGCAATTTTCTGCTCTTCATTATCGCCGTCACCTGTAATATTTTCCTTATACTTCCAATGAGCTGCGATACCATATTCAGCAGTTTTATGCATTTCGTATGTTCTAATCTGAATTTCAAATGGTTGCCCGTTTGGTCCAATTAATGTTGTATGAAGTGACTGATACATATTCTGCTTTGGCATTGCAATATAGTCTTTGAATCTTCCCGGCACAGGAGTATATTTCTCGTGTATTATACCTAACGCCCCATAACATTCCATTACACTGTCAACAATAATTCTTACTGCAAAAACATCATAAATCTGATCCAAAGTCTTGTGTTGCATAGTCATTTTCTTGTAAATACTAAAATAATGCTTTACACGACCATCTATTGTTGCTTTAATGCCTGCCTTTTCAATATAGCCTGCCACCTCAGCAATTAAGTTACTCATAAACTCTTCACGATGTTCTAATCTTTCATGAACACCGTCAACTAATTCTTTGTATTTTTCAGGCTCTAAATATCTTAAAGCTAAGTCATCTAATTCAATCTTAATTTTAGAAATACCTAGTCTGTCAGCAATTGGCGCATAAATATCCATTGTCTCTTTTGACTTTTCTTTCTGTTTTTCAGGTGTCATATACATAAGCGTACGCATGTTATGTAATCTATCCGCAAGCTTAATCAATATAACTCGAATGTCCTTTGCCATTGCCAAAAACATTTTACGCAAATTTTCTGCCTGCTCTTCCACCTTATCAACATCGTAATCTAATTTAGTAAGTTTTGTTACGCCATCAACCAGGTCAGTTACTTCTTCGCCAAATTCCTTAATCATTATTTCGCGGGTTGCGGCTGTATCTTCCATTACATCATGAAGAAGACCTGCCATAATTGATTCTTTATCCAACTCTAAATCAGCTAATATTAAAGCTGTATGAAGCGGATGAATAATGTATGGTTCTCCAGACTTTCTTTTCTGGTCGCCATGTGATTTTTTTGCAAAGTTATATGCCTTATCAATAATTCTTAGATCATCTGCTGATGGATGATAGTGCTTAATTTTTTCAATTAATCTTGCATATAATTCTTCAGGTGTCGCCTGCTCTTCTTCTTTTGGGATTACTCCATGATTTTCAATTTTAATGTTTTTGTTTAAATCTGTCATATCTCAATCCTTTTTATTTTCCATCGTATGTTACTACTGCATCTACTCTATATTTTGAAAGTTTTTCTCTTCCTTTAAGTCCTGCCAGTTCAACTAAAAACAGGTTGTCTACAACTTCTCCTCCTAATTTTTCAACTAACTTAATAGCTGCTTCAATTGTACCACCTGTGGCAATTAAGTCATCGACTAAAATAACTTTCTGACCCGGTTTAATTGAATCTATATGCATCTCAATTTCAGCTTTTCCATATTCTAAATCATAGCTTTCTGAAATTGTCTTACAAGGTAATTTACCTTTTTTTCTAACTAATACAAATGATTTTCCAAGTAAGTAAGCTAAAGGCATTCCAAATATAAAACCTCTTGCCTCTAAACCAACGATTACGTCAAAATCTATATCTTTAATCTTGTCCAACATTGAATCTATAGCAATCTTTAATCCCTTTGGATCCTGTGTTACTGTTGTAATATCTCTAAAGATAATTCCAGGTTCAGGGAAATCCGGTATACTTCTAATATATTTTTCTACTTCATTCATTCTTCTTGTCCTCCTTATGAATGCTTTTAGCAAAATCTGTCAATTACGATTTGTATTTGGCTATTACCGTTAAATTCGTTTATTGTTGGGTAATATGTAGCCATTATCTCAATGTTGTTTTTCTCCCCTACTAAAGCCTTGTTAATTTCTTCCTGACCGAATTTATTTTTTAAAAATTCCATAAAATCAATAACACGGCTAAAAATCATTGCAGTCATTGTATATGAACTGCTATTTGTAATGGTAAGCTTCAATACGTTACCATTCTTACCCAATATTTGTAATTTATTTATTTTTAAATGCTTTTCAGCAAATATTGGCTTTTCATTACCTTTACCAAATGGTTTGATAATACTTAACTCCTGTATCATATTCATTGTAACATATTCAAGGGGCAGTTGCATATCAATCCACACCTTTAAATATAAATCTTCTTGAGTTAAATTACAATTTTCATTTAGCTTTTTTCTTAAAATATCTATATTTTCTTTTGGAAGGGACACACCTGCAGCCATTTTATGACCACCAAACTTAGTAAACAATTCTTTTACCTTAGTAAGTTCAGCGTACATGTCATATTCTTCAATGGAACGGCCGGAGCCTTTTACACCTTCAACGGCATCTGTTAAAACAATAGTTGGTTTATTATATTTTTCCCTTACACGACCTGCAATAATTCCGGCAATACTTTCATGGCAATGTTCTAAATATATAACCAAAACTGAATCATCTAACTGTTCTGCTTTTTCAATAGCTTCTTTAGTTCCTTTTTCTGTTAAATCTTTTCTTTCATCATTTAATTTTTTCAAGGCTTCTGCTAAAACTTCTGCATGTTTTTCGTCTTCACATTCAAGCAAATCCATTGCTTTTTTTGCGGTATCAAGTCTGCCACTAGCATTTAAACATGGTCCAAGTACAAATCCAAAATGATAGGAATCAAGGTTCTTTTTATTTAACTTACACTGATTAATCAAAGCATTAATTCCTATATCATTATTTGTTTTTAAAGCTTCTAAACCTTCTTTAACAATTATTCTGTTTTCGCCCTTTAATTCTACCACATCACACACAGTTGCCATAGCACCATAGGGTAATAATTTTAATATAAATCTTTCGCTTACATGCATATTTTCAAATAGAGCGCGCATAAACTGAAATGCCACCATGGCACCGCACAATTCTTTAAATGGATATTGACAGTCTATTTGCTTGTGATTAACTATTGCATCTGCATTGGGCAAGATATATTTTTTTTCGCCATTACTTTCTTCAAAAACGATTTCATGATGATCAGTTACAACAACCGTCATTCCTAATTCTTTTGCATATTCTATCTGTTTTATGGCAGCAATACCATTATCACATGTAACAATAGTATCAACGCCCTGGTCGTATGCCTGCTGTATTAACCTTTCATTAATTCCATAGCCATCTTCAATTCTATGTGGGACAACCACATCCACATCAGCGCCTAAATACTTTAAACAGGTATGTAAAATATAGCCGGAACATATACCATCAACATCATAGTCGCATATAATTCTGATTTTATTTTCATTATTTATTTTTATACTTAAAATATTAACTGCCTTGTCCATGTCCTTAAATAGCCATGGAGAGCTTATTTCATTTATAGTTCCGTTAAGATATTGATTTATTTCTTTTTCAGATATAACATCCCTGTTTCTCATTAATCTTGCTGTAATAGGGCTAATGTTATATTTCTTTGCAATACCATTAAAATCTGCTTTTTTTGTCTGTAGAAACCACTTTTCATTCATAATAAAAATCACCATTTAAAGTAAGAAAAGCGGCACCATCCAATAGATGATACCGCTCAATAAAACCTTAATTATTTATCGTATTTCTTACCCTTCATAATATACCATAAAGAACCTGTAACAAATACTGATGAGTAAGCACCAGCTACAATACCTACCATTAATGGTAATGTAAATTCTCTAATAGATGATACACCCATTACAAAAATCATAAATACCATTATAAATGTTGTAAGTGAAGTATAGATACTTCTTGTAAGAGTCTGTGTAATACTCTGATTAATAGTATCAATCATTGTATCTTCACGTTTCATTACAGCCTTGTTTTCTCTAATTCTATCGAAGATTACGATTGTAGCGTTAATTGAGTAACCTACAATTGTAAGTAAGCATGCAATAAATGTTGTTCCTACTGTTACTCTTGATAAACCATAGAAACCTACAACAATAAGTACGTCATGTAATAAAGCTATAACGGCTGCTAAAGCAAAATGTACATTCTTAAATCTGAACCAAATATAAATTAACATACAAATTGTTGCTATAACTGTTGCAACAACAGCATCTGTTTTCATTTCAGAACTGATTGTATCTGAAATTTCTGTATCATTAAAGTTCTGCTTGTCGTCTTTAGCCTGATATTTGCTAATTAATAAGTCTTTAAACTTAGTCATTTCTTCACCTTCAAGCTTCTTCGTCTTGATTGTGAATAAGCCCTTTGTATTTGTATCCTTCTGAGCCTGAATATCGTTTGTTGAAAGTAAATCTGCGATAGCAGGTTTTACATCCTTATTAAATTCATCAATTGTGTAGTCCTTATCAAACTGTACCTGAATTGATGTACCACCCTTAAATTCAATACTGAAATCAAATGGGCCGTTACCTTTAGCTGAGTTAAAGATAATACCGCCAATTCCAATTACAATTACAATAATAGAAATTGAGAACCAAATTTTTCTCTTTTCAATAAATTTAATTGTTTTCTTAACTCTTTCTTTTCCGTAGAATACAGGCTTCTGGAATCCCATGTAGTAAAGCATCCATACAAGACCTCTTGAAACTACAAGAGATGTAAATAACTGGATGAAAATACCAATCATAAGAGTTGTTGCGAATCCCTGAACTGTACCTGAACCCTTAATCCATAATACTAATGCAGCAATAAATGTTGTAACGTTACCGTCAACGATTGCTGATGTTGCTTTCTTAAATCCTATTCCAATAGCACTCTTAACATTCTTACCTGCCGCAATTTCTTCTCTAATACGGGCATAAATAATTACGTTGGCATCTACCGCCATACCAATGTTAAGGATAATACCTGCAATACCAGGTAATGTAAGTGTTAAGTCAAATCCGTTAAGTGCTAAAAGCATTAACTCAATGTATGATATTAAAGCCAAGCCTGCAGCTAAACCTGGAATTCTATATACAAATAATAAGAATAAAATAATTATAATAAAACCAACGATACCTGCCTGAATACTCTTTGATAAAGCATCACTACCTAAGTTAGCACTCTGAACGCTATGGCTTAATTCATCAAGCTGTACTTCCAAAGAACCAATACCGATGTTTGTAGCAAGTGTCTGAGCTTCTTTTAATGTGAAATCACCTGTAATCTGTGCCTGTCCACCTGTAATGGCAGCCTGAATATTTGGAGCACTTAAAACTTCATCATCATAAATGATAAATGACTGTTCGCCAACATGAGAACTTGTCATTTCACCAAAAGCCTTTGTTCCTTCTGAGTTAAACTGTAAACTTACGATGTTTTCATTTACACCTTTATCGTTTGTTGTAGCCTGTCCTTCAGCACTGGCTACTGTATCACCTGTTAACCATACCTGATAATAACTCTTATCTACCTTAATGTATTTCTTATTCTTTAATTCAGCCTTTGTTGGTGTGTACCCACTCTTTGCAGCTGTACAGAAATATAAAATACCCGGTTTTCCTAATTCATCTAATACTTCATCAGCATCGTATGCACCTGGAATTTCAACAGTAATTCTGTCTTCTCCTGCTTTATACGCTGTTGCTTCTGTACTAAATGCAGCAATTCTCTTTTCAAGTTTTGCTCTTGTTTTTTCTAAAGTATCTGCTGTCAAATTACTTTTATCAGATTCTGCTACCTGATATGTAATACTTACACCACCCTTTAAGTCAAGACCCTGAGTAATGTACTTTGCCTGGCCGCGATCCCCTATACCAAACATAATAACGTATCCTGCAAAAGCAAGTACGGCAAGAGAAATAATAAATGCTATTATTCCCTTTGTTTTGTTCATCTTAATTTTCATCTTTTACCTCTTTCTTAGTCAGCATCCGCTAAAGCTGCCTTTATCATTATTGAGCATTCCACTCTTTTTTTCTGCATTTCACAACCTATGTCATAGGCATCATTTATTGTACCGTGAAAATTGTATGAGTTTGCTGCACATCCACCACTACAATAAAATTTTGAAAAACAGTTTTTGCACTTTTCTTTTGAATATACGTTGCAATCACCAAATGTTTCAACTATATCGTTTCTAACGATTCCGTCATTTACATTCCCCATTAAGAAATCTTCATTGCCAACAAACTGATGACATGGATAAAAATCTCCCCAAGGTGTAACTGCTAAGTATTCCGTACCTGAACCACATCCTGATAATCTCTTATAAACACATGGTCCCTGATTTAAATCAATCATAAAATGGAAAAAGTTAAAGCCATTACCTTCTTTTTCCCTCTTAATATATTCAAGAGCTAATTTATCGTACTCTTCCATAATTTTAGGTAAATCTTCTTCTCTTATAGAGTATGAATCTTCCTCCGGTCCAACAACCGGTTCAATAGACATTTGTTTAAATCCTAAGTCTGCAAAATGCTTCACATCTTCAGAAAAATCTAAATTATCTCTTGTAAATGTACCTCTTACATAATAGTTTGTCTGATTTCGGCTATCTGCAAGTTTCTGAAACTTTGGAACAATAAGGTCATAACTACCTTTACCTGTTCTAAAAGGTCTCATTCTGTCATTTACTTCTTTTCTACCATCTAAACTTAAAACTACATTTGACATTTCTTTATTGAGATATTCCATTATCTCGTCATTTAATAAAACACCATTTGTAGTTAATGTAAATCTGAATTTCTTGTTATTTGGTTCTTCAAGTGAACGACCGTATTCAACTAACTGCTTTACAACATCCCAGTTCATTAATGGTTCGCCACCAAAAAAGTCAACTTCCAGATTAACTCTGTTTCCTGAATTTGCTACTAAAAAGTCTAAAGCTTTCTTACCCACTTCAAAACTCATTAATTCTCTACGGCCATGGTATTCACCTTCTTCTGCAAAACAATACTTGCATGCTAAGTTACAATCATGAGCTATATGTAAACATAGAGCCTTAACTACTGTCTGACGTGTTTCCTTAAACTTTTCTACGAAAGGCTGATATATATCCTCAGTAAACAACTGTCCATCTTTCTTCAACTGTTCAACTTCGTCAATAACTTCTCTTATCTCTTCTTCTTTGTACTTTGAGCTAAGTTCTGAAATTATAGCTTCAGCATCAAGTTTTTCAAACAATTCTATAACATCGTATGTAACATCATCAACAACATGAACCGCTCCACTGTTGACATCTAATACAATATTGTACCCATTGCTTTTATATTGATGAATCACTGTAATTTTCCTCCCTTTTTAACGCACTATAACAGAGTTGAGTGCTCAACTCTGTTATAGTGTAAAATAATCAATATTAAATTATTTGTTTTCGCAAGTCTGGTTTCCTACTGTACATGATGTCTTGCAAGCTGACTGACATGATGTCTGACATTCACCACAACCGCCTTTTTTCATTGTGTCCTTTAATGTTTTCTGATTTAATGTTTTGATATGTTTCATGGTTTTCCTCCAATACTTATTTGCGTAAAAAGATACTTACGCATAATTCTTATGGTATTATAACACATAAAACGTTTTTTTCAAACGTTTTTTAGCTAACCATTCCTCCGAGGGTTCCACCCCCTACAGATGCCAGTACTAATTTTATAATTCCTATAGTTTCACTATTAATTTGACCGTTCACTATTATCGAAACTAAAACTATGACAACAGCATATATGAGACCTGATATGGCTCCCCACATAAACTTCCATTTATCCATAACTTTTCCTATTACATAACCTCCTGCAAAGGTAGCTATGACATATGTAGCAAGAATTAAAATTTGTATGGTGCTATAGGCTGGTGAGATTTTTAAAACAATAAATGCAACTGCTACTATTATCACAAAACTTACAATCATTTCTAAAAGTAAGTCTTTTAAAAAAGATAAAATAATTTTGTCCATTTTACTCCTTTTTTCATTTTTTCTTTATTTTATTACAGTGTCAAAATGCCTTATTCTACCTGTACTTTTTTAATAATGGTATTGACATTGAAAGACCGTAATCAGAATTTAGGTATTCTCCCCTCCAAATATTTTTATAATAAATTATATTTGTGGGCAATATAATTTATTACCAATTCTTGACTTTAACAGGTTCATTATGTAAAATCTTCCTTAACAAGTCAGGGACTTGAAATATTATTAATTTATAAGGAGAAAGTTATGGGACCCAGTGACATAGCTCTGCTATGCGTATTACTTATTTTATTATTATTCTCGGCGTTTTTTTCCTCAGCCGAAACAGCTCTTACCACTACTAACAAGGTAAGACTTAGAATGCTTGTGGAGGAAGGCAACAAACAAGCCATTATTCTTGATAAGATTTTAGGTAATTCAAGAAAAATGCTTAGTACAATTTTAATTGGAAATAATATTGTAAATATTGCCGCTTCTTCTTTAACAACAATTTTTATGCAAAGTGTTTTTAACGTAAGTTGGATTGTTAGTATTGGCGTTGGTATTCTTACACTTGTAATTATTATTTTCGGAGAAATTATTCCTAAGACAGTTGCCTCAATTTATGCTGATTCAATTGCTCTAGCTTATGCTAAACCAATTAATTTCTTTATGATTGTACTTACACCTATTATTTTTGTTTTAAATTTATTCTCAAGTTTATTCTTAAAACTTTTTAGAGTTAATGTTAATTTAAATTCTAAATCAATTACTGAAGATGAACTTAGAACTTTAGTTGGTGTTAGTCAGGAAGAAGGCATAATTGAAGAAGACGAAATGGATATGATTAACAACGTTTTCGATTTTGGTGATACATGTGCTAAAGATATTATGATACCAAAAGTTGACATTACAATGGTTCCTTTGGATATTACCTATAATGATTTATTAAAAGTCATTAGAAAAGACAAATTCACAAGAATGCCTGTTTACAAGGAAGATTCAGATAACGTAATCGGTATTATAAATATTAAAGACATGATGTTAATGGGTGTTAATCCTAATAATTTCGATATAACAAAAATCATGCGTGAGCCATACTTCACTCACGAAAAAGAAGAATTAAATGACCTTCTTATGGAAATGAGAAATAAAGAACCGGGCATGTGTATCGTTTTAGATGAATATGGTCAAACTGAAGGCCTTATTACTTTAGAAGATATTGTGGAAGAAATTATTGGCGATATACATGATGAATTCGACGAAGCTGAGGAACAGGTTATCAGACCTGTTGGCGAAAACGAATATATTGTTGAAGGTTCTATTAACCTTGATGATTTTAATGACCAGTTAGGCACCGAAATTGACTCAGAAGATTATGAATCATTAGGTGGTCTTATTATTGAACATCTTGACCGCCTTCCTAATAAGGGTGACAGTGTTGTAATTGATAATTGCAAATTAACAGTTATAAAAATGGACGAAAAACGAATTGACTTAGTAAAGGTTGTTGTCACTCCTAAAGAAGATGAAACAACTGAATACGATACGGAAAATGAGGAATAAACAATAAGCATTTGCTTCTTGAATCGTACCATTATATTTTTTTCTATTTGAACAAATATAATTGTACGCTTTTATGCAATAATAGACTATCATTACACAAAAAAGGAATTGGCGATTGCCAATTCCTTTTTCTTTCTATAGTATCTTGAAACTTTCAAAACGCCTCATTCTTTTATCTTAATTTTCTGCCGTATTCAAATCCTATCATTAGGCAATATTTAGTTGAAACAATAAATATCATCATTAATGCCGTTCCAAACAAAAAACCTGTTATTACACGTCTTGTATTTGTACTTTCGTATTTTGTTTTTGCCTGAATAACGCCGTCAATTATTAGTGGGCATAAAAGTGCAACCCAAACACATATATGAATATTTATTAGAAAATAACATCCAAATATTGCACATATCATACCAGCAAGTTCACCTGTACATCTTGCGCATATTGGAAACTGTTTTCCTTTATAGAAAAAAGAACGATCTGAACGTCTATGGCAGCCAAAAATAATTGGTAGCCATTTATAAAACCACTGTTTCATTTTATACGCCAAAAGCTACTCCTGCTCCAACTCCAACAACAACCATTATTATGTACCATAATACTGAAACGCAAACACTAACTAATGCTCCGATTCCTGCTGCTTTTGAATTTTTAGGCTTAGTATCTCTCCATACCAAAAACAAAATCAATCCTACAATTGGAATACAACATCCTAACAATCCCCATCCTATGCTTCCTGTATCATCAGAAGCCGGCTGATTATTATCTGTTGCCACTCCACAATTAGGACATACAACTGCCAAATCATCAATTTCTTTTCCACAATTTTTGCAATACATTTCTTCATCCTCCGTATTTCATAATTTTCTCATTTAGTATATCAATATACTATTTTAGCGGCAATACATTTTGAGCTTTTTGTCATTTTTTGTTACATTTTTACAAACAATGTAATAAATATTTTTATAAATAAAAGTCTTAGTATAATATCCTATGTAAATCGCTACAAACAGTTTATTTAACTATTACTTTGCACTTGGCTTTTTTCCCACCGTCTTTTGTTCTTACCACAATGTAGCATTTTCCTTTTTTTAGTGCCTTTACTTTTCCCTTTGACACTTTTGCGATTTTTTTATTTGTAGTTTTCCATGTCACCATTTTATTTGTAGCCTTGCTAGGTGTAATAGTATATTTAAGTTTATATTTTTTGCCCTTCTTTAACACTAATTTCTTTTTATTAAGTTTTATTTTTTTAACAGAACGAACAGGTGTAGGCATACCAATGCATGTTCTACGTGGCTCAATGTACTCTTGCTTTTTGTATAAATTATAGTTGCTCCAACTATTTTTGTATTTGTTGGAATACCATATTACAACATCATCTTTACCTAAAACAAATTTGCCCAAATCATTTGGTTTATTTCCGCAAAAAGTAACTTTTTCTAAATTACTGCAATTATTAACTGCTCCATCTTCAACTTTTGTAACAGTTATTGGGAATTTTATTCGTTGTATGTTTTTATTTTCGCAAAAAGTATTTTTTGCAATTGTTTTAACACCTGTTTTTACTATAACTTCTATGCCTTGCATTGCAGCTGGATAACATAAAAGGTGTGTTTTGTCCTTATTAAAAAGCATACCATTTTCACTGGCATATTTTTTATTTTTACTGTCTAATGTTATCTTTTCCAAAGATGTGCAGCCTGCAAAACAAGAACTAACACTTGCATTTTTGCCATTAATTCCTTCAACCATATTTCCGTCATTTGTTTCTGCAAGGGATTCAACAGTTGATGGAATTGCTATTTCTTTAAGGCTTTTACAATTAGAAAATGCATATATGCCTATACTTTTTGTTCCATTAGGAATTACAATATCCTTCAAACTTTCACAGCCACTAAAGGCACATACACCAATGCTTTCAAGGCTTTCAGGTATATTAATACTTTCAAGGCTACTACAGCCTTCAAAGACTCCATCACTTAAATCTTTAATACCATTAGCAATGCTTACCCTTTTCAGATTTTCGCATTTGCTAAACACTTTTCTGCCTAAATATTTTACATGCTCAGGTATAACAAATTCTGCTACGTTTTTACCTCTTGGATACAAAAGAATTACTTCTTTGTTTTTGCTATATAAAACTCCATCTTTGCTGGAAAATTCACTGTTATTTTCATCAACAATAATATTTTTCAAGTTGTCGCATCCATTAAAACAAGGAAATGCTTCCCTTGAATTGCTTTCAATATTTTTTATATTCTCAGATAGTGTAATATTCTTTAATGTTTTGCAGTCTGTAAATGTATCTTCTCCAATGGATACAACTTTCTTTCCATCGATTACTGCTGGTACAACCACATCTTCTTCTGTGCCTGTGTACTTCATTATGTATACATTTTCGCCATTTACAACATACTCCCAATTTGATGATGTTAAGGTTTCATTCTCTGTAGCCCTAACTCCTGATAGCAACATTACTATCATTGAAAAAGATAATAACGCACTAATTAAAATTTTTGAATTTAATTTTGCCTTCATATTCTTACCTCCAACTTTGTTTTCTATACTTATATTCATTACATTTATGCTTAATAAACACAATGTCATTTTATAATTTTAGTATTTTTATCCTCCCTCCCAATTTATTTTATAAGCAACTGTCACAATAAATTATATCAGTATAAAATAACACTTAATTAAATTTTTCTTTTCATAAATACTATAACATACTTTCACCTGTTTTTTCACTTTTGGGATAAACGGTACTTTTTTTGGAATGAACGACACTTTTTTCTCTAAAAAAAGAAATCACCGTCAGAAACAGTGATTTCTTCTTGAAATAGTTTATATTAAATTCTATTTACTTTTAATATTCTCCCATAACTTACCCTGCTGCTCTTCACAATACTGGCAACTATAGAGACCATTCTTCTTGTCTGTTAAAATAAATACGTCATCAAGTTCCTGCTCAATTGATGTGATGCATCTTGGGTTCTTGCAATGTAAAACATTTACGATTTTTTCTGGAAGTTTAACTTCTCTTTTTTCAACCAGCTTTCCATCCTTGATAATATCAATTGTAATGTTATGGTCTACAAATCCTAATACGTCAAAATCAACAATATCATCTAATGAACCTTCAACCTTGATAATGTCTTTCCTGCCCATTTTTCCACTGCGGGCATTTTTTATAATTGCCACCTGACAATCTAACTCATCTAAATTCAAATAATGACAAATTGCCATTGCTCTTCCTGCCTGAATGTGGTCTAATACAAAACCGTTGTTTATTGAATCAATGTTAAGCATCCTTTACCTCCAATAATGTTAAAATAAGTGCCATTCTTACATACACTCCATATTGTGCCTGTTTAAAATATACTGCTCTAGGATCCTTGTCCACTTCAACAGAAATTTCATTTACTCTAGGCAATGGATGAAGTACAAGCATGTCTTCTTTTGCCATTTTCATTTTCTTCTTATCAAGTACAAAACTGTCTTTTAATCTGATATAGTCTTCTTCGTTAAAGAATCTTTCTTTTTGTACTCTTGTCATATATAATAAATCTAACTCGCCAATAACATCTTCTAATTTGGCAACTTCCTTATATTCTGCTCCGGCTGCCTCAATTCTCTCAATGATGTATTTTGGTACTTTTAATTCCGGTGGAGAAATAAGAACAAACTTCACATTGTCATATCTTAATAATGCATTGATTAATGAATGTACTGTTCTACCAAATTTCAAGTCGCCACACAATCCAATGGTGATGTTGTTTAATCTTCCCTTTAAAGATTTAATAGTTAACAAATCAGTTAATGTCTGTGTTGGATGCTGATGTCCACCATCCCCTGCATTAATTACAGGTATTGAAGAATTGTTTGCTGCTACTAAAGCTGCTCCTTCCTTTGGATGTCTCATTGCCACAATATCCGCATAGCATGAAACAATTCTAATTGTATCTGCCACACTCTCGCCTTTTGAAGCCGAACTTGATGTTGCTTCTGAGAATCCAAGAACGCTACCGCCTAAATTAAGCATTGCCGCTTCAAAACTTAAACGTGTTCTTGTACTTGGTTCATAGAACAATGTTGCTAACTTTTTGCCTTTACAAGCTTCTTTGTACTTTTCTGGGTTTTTCTCAATGTCATTGGCAAGACTTAATAACTTGTCTATTTCTTCTACTGAAAAATCCAGAGGATTAATTAAATATCTCATTTCACCCTCCAAAACTATTTATTTTTCGCTATTAAGATGATACATTATAGACAATGAATATTCAAGGTTATACACAATATTTTTAGACATTTTTTTGCACTTTTTATGGAGGATATTATGATTAATGATTTAGACATATTAGAAACTTATATCAACATTATTAAGAAACAGACTTCCCTAGTACCTGATATAGCAATTATATTAGGTTCAGGTCTTAATTCTTTTATAAAAATGGTTAATATAGATGCTGAGATTTCCTATTCTTCTTTACCTGATTTTCCTACCTGCACTAACAAAATGCATAAAGGACGTTTTATTATAGGAACTATTGAAAATAAAAATGTAATTATTGCAGATGGCAGACTGCACTACTATGAAGGTTACACTCCTAAACAGGTTATTATGCCTGTTCGTATAATGAAACTTCTAGGGGCAAAAACACTTGTTATTACAAATGCTGCCGGTGGAATAAATGAGAATTTTGAACCAGGGGATTTTATGGTTATAAAAGACCAGATTTCTTCATTTGTACCTTCTCCATTACGTGGATATAACATTGAAGAATTAGGACCTCGTTTTCCAGACTGTTCAAACATATACGACACTGACTTAAGAAATCTCCTTAAGGAATGTGCAGCTAATCTTAATATTCCTATAAAAGAAGGAGTTTATCTTCAAACTCAGGGGCCAAACTACGAAACTCCTGCAGAAATAAAAATGTACAAACTGCTCGAAGCTGATGCTGTGGGTATGAGCACCTCAATGGAGGCAATATGTGGAAGTCATTGTGGATTAAAAATTTGTGGTTTAAGTTGTATCACCAACAAAGCTGCCGGTCTTTCTGATAATAAACTTTCTGACGATGAGGTAATTGAAATAGCTTCAAAATCCGCTAACGATTTCTGCAGACTTTTGTTTAATTTTATAAAGAAATTAGATTAACAATAAAAATGAGTAAGGCTGTAAGCCGGGTTATGTCTTGGATAATCATCTATCTAGGCTAAATGTTGCCACTTAGCTCAAGCAACCTACCCGAAAGCTGGCGGGCAACCAATACTTTCTGCTCGGTCTTGCTTCGGATGGGGTTTACACTGACCTTTAATGTTACCATTAAAGCGGTAGTCTCTTACACTACCATTTCATCCTTACCATTGCTGGCGGTTTAATTTCTGTTGCACTTTCCTGGGAGTCACCTCCACCGGCCGTTAGCCGGCATCCTGCCCTGCGAAGCCCGGACTTTCCTCTCCTGCGTCCTTTCGGCAATAGCAGCAGCGATTATCTACCTTACTCACAATTATCTAAATTATCATACTTTAAAAATTAATTCAATACTTATCTAAACAGGAAATACACTTCCTCCAACAAATTCACTTAATATTGAATTACTTGGAACATTTTCTTTTGGTATTCCCAAAATATAATCTAAGAACTTAAGAAGTCTCTTTGCCTCTAAATATTCCTCTGTATCTTTTGGTACGCCAAACAATTTAGGTTCTGCAAAAACTTTTAACACTGATAATTCATAAACCATTGCAGAATTAAATATTGCATCGGCACTATCCTGAAATGGAAAAATATATTTTTCCTCTCCTAGTCTTACCTTGTTCCATCTTTCAATAGATGTTTTAGCTGATATATTTCTTGTTCTGCTGTCTCTTACAATTCTTCTAAGTAATCTTAAATCAGAAGATGAAATTCTATTATGTTCATCAACATTTATAGGTGTTAATGCGCTAACTCCTATTCTGTATTTTTTCTCTTCAGGAATACTGTAAGATAACTTGTCATTTAAACAGTGTATGCCCTCAATTATTAAAACCGAATCATCTGTGAGAGTTATTGTCTTTCCATTAAACTCTCTCTTTCCTGTTACGAAATTAAACTCGGGCATCTCTACTGTCTCACCATTTGCAAGCTTAGTTATATGGTCATTAAATAACTCAATATCAACAGCTTCTAAAGCTTCAAAATTAAGTTCACCATTTTCATCCTTTGGAGACTCTTCTCTGTTTACAAAATAGTTATCTGTAGATATTATTTGTGCCTGAAGTCCCTGCGCCATAAGCTGTATTGCAAGTCTATGAGCAAAAGAAGTTTTGCCTGAAGATGAAGGGCCTGCAATTAGCACAACCTTAGCTTCTTCCCTTGACGCAATATCTGATGCGATGTCTGCAATTTTCTTTTCCTGTAAAGCTTCCTGCATCATCATAATATCGTTAATTGAACCATCTACTATTTTGTCGTTAATTTCTCCTATTGTTGAAACACCTAACTTTTCCGCCCACTTTTCTGATTCCTCTAAAGCTTTGACAACTTTGTTTTGAGGTGTAAACTCTGGCACATGTTTTGGAGATTCTTTTACCGGCATTTGAAGTACAAAACCTTCGTTATATGGGATTAATTTATAATATTTAAGAATACCTGTAGAATATGCCATATAACCGTAAAAATAATCCTCAAAACCTTCCATTTTGTAAATTTTTACAGATGAAGCTCTTCTGTATTTAAACAAATTAACCTTATCCTTCATTCTGTATCTTTTAAACTTACTGATGGCTCTGCCTGTTGACATAACCTCTTTTGTTATAAGCATGTCACGTTTAGCCAGACTATCCATTTCAGTTTTTAATTTTCTTAAAAACTCGTTGTTAATCTGTATGCCGCCATTTATTTTACAGTAATAGCCTTTGCTGACAGAATACTCTACCGAAATATCATCAAAGGCACTATGGTCTGCTATTTTGTAAAAGGCTTTTATCATCATAAAAACCATGCTTCTTCTATAACATTCCATACCAATATGATTTGCTGTTGTAATAAAAGATACCTTGCTGTTATCAATTAAAACTTTTGACAATTCACAAAGTTTTCCATTGCACACTGCAAGTATAATGTCATTTTCATAATAGTCACCAAAATCCTTCGCTATTTCGTACAAAGTGGTTCCGTCTTCATATTCGTATACAACATTTGAAATTTCCACATCAATCATAATATTTTCTACCTTCCTGATTCATTTCTAAAATTTCCTCAACCTTGTGCAAATTATCACTTTTTTCTTTTTTCATATTTTCTGCAATTTTAGAAAACTTTTTATACTCTTTTTCCAAATATTCTTTTAAAACAGGATTTCTATTTTCCAAAAGTAATTTGCCATATTCTAATTGAACTTTTGAATAATCATTTTCTGTTTTATCACATTTCAGAGCTTTTATTACCGTATAATATTTTCCAACATCAAATACCATGGCTTCATCAACAATCTGCCAGTTATTTTCTAACAGATATTTTCTTACCAAATCGACTCTTTTATGGGGAGACAGGACTAATTCTTTTATTCCTTTTATGCTCTTTCCATTTTCAAGTATTGATACAATCAAATCGCCACCCATACCGGCTATGACTGCGGTATCAATCATATTATCCTTTAGCTTTTCCATGCCATTTGAAAGAATTGTTATTATTTTTTGCTCAAGACCTTTTTCCTTAATATGTTTGTTTGCAATGTCTAAAGGTCCCTGATTGATGTCCATGGCATACGCCTTATCTGTTATGTTTTCTTCCACCAGATAAATAGGCACATACCCATGGTCTGTGCCTATATCTGCAATTATATTTCCTTTTGTAACCATACCGGCTACTGTCTGCAATCTTTTTGATAACATATATTTTCCTAACTTAATGTAATGTGTATTTTTTGTAACATACTTTGTTCTTTTATAATATTCTGAAGGTCAGAAATATCTGTAGCGTTTCTTGCCCTGTAATCAAGACTTTCTTTTTTTATTTTATGAACAGCATCATTAATTGCTCTCTCCTGCTCATCAAGGCTTAAATTAGCCCTAATTGGAGAAACAAATAACTGGGCAACCTTCTTATGTTCTTCTTCATCTTCAAAATAATTCATTATCTGTGCAGGTTTTCCCTGGCCGCTCTCCATCTGTTCCCAAAACAGTGATGCCACCTTATTGTAAAAAGGGTCTACAAAATCTTTTGGCGAGATAACCTGAGCCACTTTCATAAACCAATTATTTTTATCAAGTAAATATGCCAGCAAAATTCTTTGAGCACTTATTGATGCATCTTCTTTCTTTGTCTGCTTTGAAACTGCAGGCTCCTTTTCAACTTTTTCTTCTTTTCCAACATAAGTAAGACCAATCTTTTTAACTAATTTAGACAAACCTTCTTTTGGAATTTTGAAAATAGAACAAACAGAATCTAAATAATTGTCTCTTTCTATTTCGTCTTTAAATTCCAACAGCATTTCAGCTACCTGCTTGTGGAAAGCTGTTTTTTCCTGTGGATCATTTAAATTGTATTTCTTCTGTTCCTGCTCAACCTGGAATATAAAGAAATTAGTTGCATTCTTAATTCTTTCTTCGTAAGCATCCCTGCCTAATGCCTTTATAAACTCATCAGGATCTTTGTAGGGTTTCATGTTAAGAACTTTTATTGCAAGCCCTGCATCCCTTAAATAAGGAATTGCTCTTAATGCTGCCTTAATACCTGCCTCGTCACTGTCAAAAGTTAAAACAACTTCCTTGACGTATCTTTTTATTAAAGTTGCATGTCTTTGTGTAAAAGCTGTTCCAAGGGCTGCAACTGCATTGTTAAAACCTGCCTGATGTAAACTAATAACATCCATGTAGCCTTCACAAATTAAGAAATAATCTTTTCTGGAAGACCTGGCAACATTTAGTCCATAAAGGTTTCTGCTTTTATCAAAAACTTTGGTTTCCGGAGAATTTAAGTATTTTGGCTTTGCATCTCCCATAACTCTTCCACCAAAGGCAATAACCCTGTTATTTGCATCCATAATCGGAAACATTACACGATTCCAAAACTTGTCTGTAACACCTCTTTTTTCATCGTAAGTAAACAAGCCTGTTTCACGTAATTCATTATCATTATAGCCTTTTTTCTTTAAATACATATAGAGATTGTTACTGTATTTATCAGAATAGCCTAAACCAAATTTGACAATAATCTCATCTGATAACTGACGTCCCTTTAAGTAATTATATGCAAGTTTTCCTCTGTCTGATTTTAGAAGATAATGAAAATACTTGGCTGCTTCTGTGTTAATTTCTATTATTTTTGTTTTTAAATCTTTTTCTCTTCTCTGCTCTTTTGAGTATTCCATCTTCGGAAGTTCAACTCCGGCTCTATTAGCCAAAACTTCCATTGCCTCAATAAAGGTGTAATTTTCATATTTCATCAAAAAAGATATTACATTTCCACCTTCACCACATCCAAAACAATAATACATCTGTTTATTAGGAGACACTGAAAAAGAAGGTGATTTTTCGTTATGAAAAGGACAAAGTCCAAAATATGAGCTTCCCTTTTTTTGTAATTTTACATAATCACCTATTACTTCTACTATATCGTTTTCAGTTCTTACCTGCTCTATAATATCTTCTGAATAAAACAATTTTTCCTCCGTAAGCTATTTTAAAGTTCCCAAGACTTTGGAATAAATATTTTCTTAAAAGCAGCAACAGAATACTGGTCACTCATTCCTGCTATGTAATCACACACCACCTGCTCTTTGTTCTCACCTTTTTCATTAATAAGGTATTTATATTCAGGTGGTAAATATTCTATGTTGTCTAAGTAATAATAAAATAGTTGTTTTAACATTTCTTTTACTTTTATTTCTTCTATTTTTGCAACCGGATTGGTATATACACTCTCAAACATATATTGTCTAAGCCCCATCATTGCTTCCTCTATCTCTTGGGACATTAATATATCCGGCTTATCATAGCTATTCTTCACTATATCGTGAACTAAAGTGTTTAATCGTTCTTTTGTAGACTTTCCTAAAATCTCTGTATAAGCCTTAGGAATATCATTTTCAGTTATGATTTTGCCTCTTATGGCATCATCTATGTCGTGATTAATATAGGCAATCTTATCTGACAGTCTTACAACTTTGCCTTCTAAAGTATGTGGAGTACCTGACGTTCTGTGATTAAGTATTCCATCACGAACTTCTTTTGTAAGATTAAGTCCTAAACCATTATTTTCTAAAACTTCAACCACTCTGATACTTTGCTTTGCATGCGCAAAACCTAATGAACAGACTTTATTTAAAGTTCTCTCTCCTGCATGACCAAATGGTGTATGACCTAAATCATGTCCCAAAGCAATTGCTTCAGTTAAATCCTCATTTAAATCTAAGGACTTTGAAATAGTTCTTGCAATCTGAGACACTTCCAATGTGTGGGTTAATCTTGTTCTATAATGATCTCCCATTGGTGCCAGAAAAACCTGTGTTTTGTGTTTCAGTCTTCTAAAAGCCTTACAATGTATAATTCTGTCCCTATCTCTTTGATAGACAGTTCTTATGTCACATTGAGCCTCTTCTCTGTCCCTACCCATACTCTCACAGCTCTTCGCTGCGTAAAGACTTAAATATTCCATTTCCATTTTTTCATTTTTCTCTCTGATATTCATAATATACCTCCGAAAAATGTGCCATCCTTAAACAATACTTAATTTGAATCATTAAATTTCCGTTATAAGCCTGCTTGCCAAAAAATTCCCCAATTAATAGTAATTATACAACAAAAACACACTTTATAAAAGAGCTGCTTCAAAGCCTTAATAAAATCTTTTTTTAATTTTTTCATCTTTTTTGTAAAAAATTGTTGACACACTTAAAAACACATGGTATTATATGTCTTGCGTTTGAAACGTATGCGGAAGTGTCGGAACTGGCAGACGAGCAAGACTAAGGATCTTGTGATCAATGCGATCGTGTGGGTTCAAGTCCCATCTTCCGCATTTTATTTTTTTGTTACCTTGACTTATCAAGGTATTTTTTTTGCTTATTTTTAAGTATATTAACATATTTGTACTTGCTTTTATAAATATTTACTCTTGATATTTTCTCTAAAATGTAGTAAATATTTATATGAATCAAACACTAATATGCTTGGCAGCTATGGCGGAATTGGCATACGCGCATGATTCAGGTTCATGTCCATATTATCTTGGGTGTGGGTTCAAGTCCCACTAGCTGCATAATAAGAGTTGTTATAACTCAAAAAGCCACAGCTATTTTTTAGCTGTGGCTTTCGTTTAAATCAGAAGATACAGTATACACATTATCGTCTCCCTTAACCATCACATAATAACGCGTTGAATCATACGGATTGACACTTCCAAAATAAATTTCGTAGTTTTTACCATTTGAATCTGTTACAGTAATGTTATTTGTACTTCCTGTAATTTCTTCGTTCTTTTTGGTAAAGCCATAATACTTTATATCACTGGGACTGCTTATTTTATCAGAAGCATCCATTTCCACTAATTTTGATAGCATTTCAGAGTTTATTGTACTTCTGCTTACATTTACTAATGAATCACTTTCTATGGTCCATTTTCCACCATTATTTGTTAATTTCATGTTTTTCTTTCTTTTTCACATGACTATCCATCAAAAAATATCCACCTACGAAAACTACAAGTAAAACAATTACAACTATAACTTGCCCAGGTTTCATTAGATGTAACAACTCCGGCAAGTAAATTAACAAAAATCGTAATAACAACTACAATTGCTATAAAGCTGCCGCTGAAGCTTCGTTACCGGCGCGTGCCTATTTAGCAACATTTTTCCATTCGTGCGAGTACGCATCCATAGTGGAACGTTTTTTATGTAATAAGAAATTCTGAAGTAATTTCTTATTACACAAAAAAAAAGAAGACCTTTCGGTCTTCTTTTTATAAGAATAATAAAACTTATGCTAATTTTCCTTTAGCTACGTCTACTAATTTTGCAAATCCTTCTGCATCATTAACAGCCATTTCAGCTAACATTTTTCTGTTCATTTCAACTCCAGCAAGCTTAAGTCCATACATGAACTTGCTGTATGAAAGACCATTGATTCTAGCTGCAGCATTGATTCTTGCAATCCATAACTGTCTGAACTGTCTCTTTCTCTGCTTTCTACCTGCGTATGAGCTTGTTAATGCTCTCATAACAGACTGCTTAGCTACTCTGTACTGTTTTGATCTAGCTCCTCTATAACCTTTAGCTAGCTTTAATACTCTATTATGTTTCTTTTTAGCGTTCATTCCGCCTTTAATTCTTGCCATTTCTTCTTCCTCCTACTTCAGATTATAAATAAGGTAAAATCTTCTTCATATTCTTTACATTTGTAGCATCAGTTGTTGTTGCTTTTCTAAGATTTCTCTTTCTCTTAGCTGTCTTCTTTGTTAAGATATGTGATTTGTAAGCTTTATTTCTTTTAAGCTTTCCTGTTCCTGTCTTTTTAAAACGTTTTGCAGCTGCTCTGTTTGTCTTAATTTTTGGCATGATTAATTCCTCCTTAAATATGTTAAAAGCTTAACGCTTTTTTTCTAAAAACATTGTCATGTTTCTGCCTTCAAGTTTTGCCGCCTTGCTTACCTGAGCAATATCCTCAAGCATCTTTGCAAAGTCGTCTAAAACATGTGCACTACTACCTATATGAGCCATTTCTCTTCCTCTAAAGCGTAAAGTTACTTTGACCTTATCACCTTTTGTGATAAATTTTCTAGCATTGTTTGCCTTAGTCTTTAAATCATTCATTTCAACGTTTGGTGAAAGTCTGATTTCCTTAGTTTCAACAACATGCTGTTTCTTCTTTGCTTCTTTTTCTCTCTTCTGTTGCTCATATCTGAACTTTCCATAGTCCATGATCTTGCATACAGGAGGTTTCGCCTTTGGAGCAATTTTGATGAGGTCAAGTTCTGCTTCGTCAGCTAATTTCTGAGCATCTCTGGCAGACATAACTCCCAACTGTTCTCCATCTGTTCCAATTACGCGGACTTCTCTGTCTCTAATCTGTCCGTTGATCATTAACTCGCTAATAGTATTGCACCTCCATAAATAATTCTTTATGATAGCAGACTATCAAAAAAGTGGATAATCTGCACAGACTATCCACTAAATAATTTCAAAATTAATATTAAACCTCGATTCGCCTTTGCGTCTGGGTGAGAGTGGATAACTCTGCTTTCTTTTCTCAACAGACAATATGTTATCATTTATGAATAACATTGTCAACAACTTTTTAAAAAAATTACAACTTTTATGAAAATTCTAACTTTTTAGATATTTCTAATTAATTTACAATTTCCAAAATTTATATTTTTTATTTTACCCAACCTAGATTATAACACATATTTATCAAAAAATTATAGGTAAAACATTATAGAAATAATCTTTTTAAAATATTTCTTTTTAACTTAGCAGGTACATTCAAAACTACAACATTCTGTTTGGCTCTGGTGTGTTGCACCATTTCCATCAATTGTAATTTCCTTTGCGTGACACATACAATTATCATTATAAGTGCAATGTACCGCATCGCATTTTACGTCCATTTTTGTTTCCGGACCGCAGTTACAATGCTCAACTGTATTTGTCATACTGTTAGTTTTTTCTCTAAAATCTTCACAATATGTGGCATCCATAATTGTGGCATCTGTACCTCCAATTTGTATACCATCCTTGCAGCATTTTGAACTTTTGTTAAAATAACAATTTTTAACATCACAATTTAAAACAGTCATAAAAAACCTCCATACTATTTATTTTCGGAAAACCGATTATTAATAGTATGGAGATTTCTTTTACTTCTATTCAAAAAGCCTAAATACTTTTTTTAACAAAAATCTTATTTTTCTATTTTTGTTTATTATTTTTGATTTTCTTTGAACTCTTCTTTTCTAATTTCTTTTGTATCAATTTCCTTGCAAATCTGATTAATGAAATCATCAAGAGGTTTTACACCTTCATCGCCTGCAAATCTGCTTCTTACTGAAACAGTACCGTCTTCTTCCTCCTGCTGTCCAACAACTAACATGTATGGAAGTTTATCAAGACGTGCTTCACGAATCTTGTAACCAATCTTTTCTGAACGTGAATCTACAGTTACATCTACATGTCTTTCCTTTAATGCCTTTGCTACTGACTGAGCATATTCTTCATATTTTTCTGAAATAGGAAGAACTCTTACCTGTTCAGGGCATAACCATGTTGGGAACTTACCTGCATATTTTTCAATTAACCATGCTAAAGTTCTTTCATAACATCCCATAGATGTTCTGTGAATAATGTATGGTCTAACTTTTTCACCGTTCTGATCCACATAGTACATATCAAACTGTTCAGCTAATAAAGCATCCCACTGAATTGTAATCATTGTATCTTCTTTTCCGTATACATTCTTTGCATTAATATCTACCTTAGGTCCATAGAAAGCTGCTTCTCCAACGTCTTCTGTGTAGTTTATACCAAGTTCGTCTAAGATATTTCTAATATCCTGTTCTGTTTCATTCCAAACATCTGCATCACCAATGTATTTTTCCTTGTTTTCAGGATCCCATTTTGACAGATGATATGTTACATCTTCTTCAACACCTAATGTTTCCAAACAATATTTTGCAAGTGCAAGACAACCCTTGAATTCTTCTACCATCTGATCAGGACGAACAATTAAATGTCCTTCTGAAATTGTAAACTGACGTACACGTGTTAATCCGTGCATTTCTCCTGAATCTTCATTTCTAAATAATGTAGATGTTTCACTGTATCTACATGGCAAATCTCTATATGATTTCTGACTTGCTTTATATACATAATACTGGAATGGACATGTCATAGGACGAAGAGCAAGAACTTCTTTGTCATTTTCCTTATCTCCTAACACAAACATTCCATCTGTATAATGATCCCAATGTCCTGAAATCTTGTATAAGTCTGACTTAGCCATAAGTGGAGTCTTTGTTCTCATGTAGCCCCATTCGTTATCTTCTAAGTCTTCAATCCATCTTTGCATTTTCTGAATAATCTTTGTACCCTTTGGAAGTAGCAAAGGTAATCCCTGACCAATAACATCTACAGTTGTAAATAATTCCATTTCACGACCAAGCTTGTTGTGATCTCTGTTCTTCTGGTCTTCTAACATTTCAAGATATTCATTTAAAGCATCTTTGTTGTCAAATGCTGTTCCATAAATTCTCTGAAGTCTTGCATTGTCTGAATTACCTCTCCAGTATGCCATTGATGATGATGTAAGCTTAAATGCCTTAATTGGCTTTGTACTCATAAGATGTGGTCCTGCACAAAGGTCTACAAACTCACCCTGACTATAAAATGAAATTGTTGAATCTTCAGGTAAATCTTTAATTAACTCTACCTTGTATGGTTCATTTCTATCTTCCATATATTTAATTGCATCTTCTCTTGGAAGTGTAAATCTTTCAAGTCTTGCTCCTGACTTGATAATTTTCTTCATTTCTTTTTCGATTTTATCTAAATCTTCTCTTGAAAATGGTTCACTGTCAAAATCATAATAGAAACCATCATCAATTGAAGGTCCAATTGCTAATTTAGCTTCAGGGAAAAGATTTTTAACAGCTTCTGCTAATACATGTGATGCTGTATGTCTATAAGCAGCCTTACCTGCTTCATCTTTAAATGTTAAAATATTTAATGTACAGTCCTTATCAACAGTTGTTCTTAAATCTACAACTTCTCCATCTACTTCTCCTGCACATGCAGCTCTTCCTAATCCTCCTGAAATATCAAAAGCTATATCGTTTACTGTCATTGCTTCTGAATATTCTCTTACTGATCCATCTTTTAATGTAATTTTCATGTTTCCTACTTATGGCCTTGCCATATTTCTCCTTTCTGTTTTGACGTAAAACATAAACATTTTTTTCAAAAAGAAAAGTCCCTGTTTATGTTTCCATAAACAGGGACGTATTATACGCGGTTCCACCCTGATTGCTTTCAAAACAAAAGCCTCTCATTTGGACTATAACGGAGTCACCGGGCTTGATTAGAGCCACTCCAAGGTAGTCTTCAATTATCTTTCTGTAAGATGTTTCCAGCCTAGACATCTCTCTCTGTAACCCTCTAGATAACCTACTGTCCTCTTCAACGTTTTATTCGGTATAAGTATCTTCCTAAGACACTCTCTACTTTTCCCATTATAACATTCAATAATAAGTTGTCAACAAAAGTTTTTATCAATTTTCAAAAATCTTTTTCTTTGTTTTTTCTTTATAGGAAAATCTCTTTCTACGACTTTTTTACATTAATTTTGGCAAGCTTTTACACCTGCCAAAATCAATATATATTACCAATACCCTTTGGATTTTAAGAATTTCCGATGATTTTCATATTACATAAAATTATTTTCTTACTTTATAAGAATATTTAATTTTTGCATTTTTGAAAACGTAATTCTGTGCTTTATCTAATAAAACAACTTCTTTGATTTCCTCTTTAGTATAAAGCTTTTTCATCTCTTCTACACTATCCAAATTTGCATCTGCGTATGAATTTTCGTACTGTTCTTCAATTTCGTCGTTACTAGCAGTTAATTTTAAGTCCTTTACAAGTTGCCACATTAATAATTCAGACTTTAATTCTGTCTTATAATTCTCCTGCATAGTCTTGTCATCTAAACCTTCTCTCTTCTTATATTCATCAAGAGAAAGGCTTTCATATTCAGCCTGAGCTTCTGCATCACCATTCATTGAATCAATTACTTCCTGCTGTAATTTTGATGGAATAGCTTTCAAATTAACTTTTTCCAAAGCCTTCTGCCATAATTCCGGCTTGATAATTTCTTCTTTGATGTATTCCAAAATCCATTCGTTGTATTCTTTTACAGTTGAAATTCCACGTTCTTCGTAATAATTGTCTTTTACCCATTTATCAGTAATTTTGTTTCTTGTCAACTTATTAACTGATGTAATTTTCAACTTAAATACAACTGTTTTACTGCTATAATCTTTATTTGCTAACGAAAAATCATTAACTTCCTTATTATTTTTTACTTCAACAGTAACTGTTTCGCCACTCTTATGACCTGTAAGTTTGTCTGAAAAAGTCTTTGTAAGTCCTTCATTTGAACTTAAAATATTAATATCCTGCTCTTCTCCTGACAAATCATCTACTTTCTTGTTGTCAACATAAGCTACTCTGTTATATTCTACCTGATCAGTTTCTTTTGCAGCTCTATTAACAACTTCATATTCATCTGTATCTTCATATACAGATTCATCCCACATGTCCTGTGTTAATTCATATGTAAGCCCCTTAACATCGCCAACTGAAATGTAATCTTCAGTTTTTATTCCAAGGTCCTTATCCACATCTGACTTTGGTTTCATAACCTTTGCCCAATAAACAACAACTGCAAAAACAATAATAATAACAACAATTATCCCAGGTACCAACAATCTTTTAGATAAAGGTTTCTTTTCTACCTGTTCAGGTTCTACTGCTTTCACTTTTAATATTTTTTTCTTTTCCGTTGTAGTATTTTCGTTATTAACAATTTCATCTTTCTTTTCGTTCTTGTTTTCCACCGTCTTCTCTCCTTTATGCATAATAAGAAAGAATCTTTATAATAAAGATTCTTTCTTATTCTATCACATATTTAAAAAATAATATACGTTTTTATTAACTTTCTGTTGTATAGTTTGGTGCTTCCTTTGTAATATGAATGTCATGTGGATGACTTTCTTTCAATGAAGCTGCTGAAATCTTAACAAACTTACCTGTTTCTTTTAATGTTTCAACATCCTTTGCACCACAATATCCCATACCTGAACGAAGTCCACCCATAAGCTGGAATACTGTATCTTCAATACTTCCCTTATAAGCAACACGGCCTTCAACACCTTCAGGTACAAGTTTCTTTGCATTAGACTGGAAATATCTGTCTTTGCTACCATTTTCCATAGCAGCGATACTTCCCATTCCTCTATATACTTTATATTTACGTCCCTGGAATATTTCAAAATCTCCAGGTGCTTCATCACAACCTGCAAACATTGAACCCATCATACAAACGCTACCACCTGCAGCGATTGCCTTAACAATGTCACCTGAGAACTTAATACCACCATCAGCGATAATTGGAACACCATATTCCTTAGCTGCTTCATAACAATCCATAATTGCTGTAACCTGTGGTACACCGATACCTGCAACTACACGAGTTGTACAAATTGAGCCAGGTCCAATACCAACCTTAACTGCATCAGCTCCTGCTTCAATAAGATCTCTTGTAGCAGCACCTGTTGCAACGTTTCCTGCAATTACCTGTAAATCAGGGAATTCTGATTTAATCATCTTTAATGTTTTGAAAATATTTGCTGAATGACCATGAGCTGAGTCAATTACAACAACGTCAACCTTAGCGTCAACTAAAGCTCTAACTCTATCCATAACGTTTGCAGTGATACCTACAGCAGCCCCACAAAGTAATCTTCCCTGTGCATCTTTTGCTGATAAAGGATACTTAATCTGCTTTTCAATATCCTTAATTGTAATTAAACCAACTAAGTTAAAATCATCATCTACTAATGGTAATTTTTCTTTTCTTGATTTTGCCAAAATTGCCTTTGCTTCTTCAAGAGTTACTCCGGCCTTTGCTGTAATAAGACCTTCTGTTGTCATTGAATCCTTAATAAGCTTTGTTTCATCTGTTTCAAATTTAAGATCACGGTTAGTAATAATACCTACTAACTTCTTTCCTACTACAATTGGAACACCTGAAATTCTGAATTTTGCCATTAAGTCATTTGCATCTTTAAGTGTATGTTCCGGAGATAAATAGAACGGATCAGTGATGACACCGTTTTCAGAACGTTTAACCTTATCTACCTCATCTGCCTGCTGTTCAATAGTCATATTCTTATGAATGATACCAATTCCACCTTGTCTTGCCATTGCAATTGCCATTCTGTGTTCTGTAACTGTGTCCATTCCGGCACTCATCATAGGAATGTTTAATTTGATCTTCTTTGTTAAATGTGTAGATAAATCTACCATATTAGGTGTCACTTCTGAATACTGTGGTACCAAAAGCACATCATCAAATGTAATTCCTTCGCCAATAATTTTACCCACTGATTCTTTCCTCCTTATTCTATCGTATAATTAAATTAAAGCGCAAATTTCTTCACGCTATTTTAACGAAAATAGTAACATAAAAAAGAGACATCGTCAATGACCATATCTCTTTTTCCCGACATTTTTTATTATTTTTTGCACGCATAAAAATTAAATGTTTATACGTTTTTTACAACAATATTAGGTCTGTAGTGATATAGTGCATCAATTACTTTTTCATTAGGTTCAATAACAACTTTAGTTTTTCCATCGTTGTTACTAATAATCATGGCATATACACCTTCACTTTTTCTTCCTGTTGAATAATCTTTTACGATTGCATTCATGGAACCTCTTATAACCTGCTCTGAATTAATTGGTGCAATTACTTCTGCATCCTTAATTTCATAATTTGCAATGTTTTTTCTTTTTCTCTGGCCCATTATCTTATCAACAGAAAATTCTCCATTTACCAAAGAATATTCATATTCAATGCTTGTATAGCACCATAACATGTATTCTCCGTATATAAGCAATATTTCAATTGTAAAAGCAAGAATTCCTAAGTTAAACATAAGCATTAAAAGAAATGCCATTATTAAAACAATAATAGAAAATACTCGCATTAAAACAACAGAAATACCTGTTTTTCTTTTTACAATCTGTTCTACAAAAATCTCGTCCATACTTTGTCCTTTCTATTCTACAGAAACAATGTAGTAATATACAGGCTGACCACCTGGATATACTTCTACTTCCAAGTCAGGAAGTTCTTCTGTTATTTTTGAAGCAAGGACATCAGCATCTTCTTTTGTTATGCCTTCACCAAAGTAAACGCTAACGATTTCAGAATCCTCATCCTGCATTTCCTTAATCATGTCAACTGTTGTTGCCACAATATCATCGCCAACTGCAAGCATTCCTTCATCGCCAATACCCATAATATTGCCTTCTCTAATTTCTTTATCATCAATTACTGTATCTCTTACAGCGTATGTTACTTCGCCTGTCTTAACGTATGACATACTGTCAATCATAGCTTCTTTGTTTTCTTCCGGTGAACAGTCATCTACAAAACCAATCATGGCTGAAATTCCCTGAGGAATTGTCTTTGATGGAATTACAATTAAATTCTTATCTTCAACTAAACTTTCTGCCTGATTTGCTGCAAGAATAATGTTCTTGTTATTTGGAAGAACAAAAATATTTTCTGCATTAACTTCATCTACCGCATTTAAAATATCTTCTGTACTTGGATTCATTGTCTGACCACCTGAAATAATATAGTCAACATTTAATCCCTTAAATATTTCATCTAAACCTTCACCTACTGATACCGCAATAAAACCATATTTTTTCTTAGGTTCATTCTTTTTAGCTTCTGCTTCTTCCTGCTTCTGCTTTTCTGCCATCTTTTCAGCATTCTTAATGAGTCTTTCATGATGTTCTTCTCTCATGTTATCAATCTTCATTCTTGATAATGAACCGTATGTTAAAGCTCTTGTGAAAGCCTCACCCGGCTGATTTGTGTGAACATGAACCTTTACAATCTCATCATCTGCTACAAGAACAATTGAATCTCCAATTGACTCTAAGAAATCCTTAAATAATTTCTCTTCTTTATCATCCATTGGCTTGTCTAAATTAATAATAAATTCAGTACAATATCCAAACTTAATATCTGCTTCGTCCATTGGTAAATCGTCTGTAGATACTGAAGTTGATGAAGCTTTTGATACATTCTCAAGTGTATAATCAACTTCTTTTCCTAAGAAAGCATCATATGCTCCCTGTAAAACAACCATAAGTCCCTGTCCGCCTGAGTCAACCACTCCTGCCTGTTTCAGTACAGGTAGCATTTCAGGTGTCTGACTTAAAACATATTCACCATGTTTTATGATTTCGTCAATTACAACTGTTAAATCGTCGCTTTGACCTAGCATCTCACAAGCTTTGTCTGACATTCCTTTTGCTACAGTTAAAATTGTTCCTTCTTTTGGTTTCATAACAGCCTTATATGCTGTTTCAACCGCTCTTACACATGCCTTTGATAAAATCTCAACGTTAATTTCATCATATTTCTTGATTTCTCTTGTAAAGCCTCTGAAAAGCTGTGATAAAATTACACCTGAGTTTCCTCTTGCTCCTCTAAGAGAACCTGTAGAAATAGCCTTTGCTACTGTTTCCATTGTTGGGTCAGCAATTGCACCAACTTCATTAGCAGCTGACATTATTGTAAGTGTCATGTTAGTTCCGGTGTCTCCATCAGGAACAGGAAATACATTTAATTCATTAATCCATTCTTTCTTTGCTTCAAGATTCTTTGCACCTGCAATAAACATTTTTTGTAGCATCTGTGCGTCAATTACATTAATTTCCAAAACTTTATCCTCCTAAGCATAAGACACATTAGTCAATTGTTCTTACACCTTCAACATAAATATTTACTTTCTTTACAGTCATTCCTGTAAATTCTTCTATTTTATATTTTACACTTGAAATAATATTTTCTGCTATTGTTGCAATATTAACACCATAAGCAACAATAATATGAAAATCTATTGTTATTTCGTTATTTTCATCTATAACAACATTAATTCCTTTTGTAGAGCTGTCTCTCTTTAATAATCTAACAATTCCGTCTTTTACACTAACCATAGCCATACCAACAATGCCAAAACATTCATAAGCTGTTTCACCAGCATACTTTGCAATAACTTCCTGGCTGATTAATATTTGTCCCATGTCAGTATTCATCTTACCCTTCATATGTTATCCTCCTTTACAAGTGTATTTGCATACTTGCTTACACAGTTACAGATATTATACCCTTTTTGGTATAAAAAGACAAGAAAAAAGACACTACCAAATGCAGCGTCTTTTTATCTAATAACATATACTATGCTCTTTCTACTTTTCCTGATTTCAAACAAGATGTGCAAACGTACATTTTCTTTGCTCCGCCTTCAGTCTTAACTTTAACAGACTTTACGTTTGACTTCCACATTTTATTAGACTTTCTATGTGAATGACTCACTGCGTTTCCAAAATGAGCACCCTTACCGCAAATACTACATTTAGCCATAATAGCACCTCCCTTGTATAAATTAAGTCGAACCTTCTTCGACCTGACACAAAGGCTATCTTAACAGACTATTCAAAAAATTGCAAGCACTTTCGCATATTTTTTCTTTAGCTTTTCTTTAGCCAAGCACTTCTTTGGCAATATCGGCGCTCATTTTCGCATCTTTTGCATAATAATCAGCCCCAATTTCCATTGCATAATCTTCTGTTAAAACAGCTCCTCCTACCATTATCTTACAATCAACATTGTTGTGGTGTAATAATTTAATAGTATCTTCCATAGAACCTAATGTAGTTGTCATCAAAGCTGACAGACCAACTAATTTAACATCATTTTCTACGGTAACTTTCAAAACTGCTTCAGGATCCACGTCCCTGCCTAAATCAAGAACATCAAATCCATAGTTTTCTAAAATTACTTTTACGATATTTTTTCCAATATCATGTATATCACCTTTTACGGTGGCAATAACAATCTTTCCTTTGGATTCTGATGCTGCCCCCTTATTTGCCATAAATGTTTTTATTTCCTCAAAACATTCCTTGGCAACATCAGCAGCTAAAATTAACTGTGGCAGGAAAATCTTTCCCTTCTCAAACTTATCACCAATTACATCAAGTGCAGGAATAAGCATTTCATTAATAATTATCATTGAATCCTGAGTTTCAAGATATGTTTTAGTTAATTGTCTGCCTTCACTTTTCATTCCCGTTTCCATTGCATGGAGAATAGCTTTTGCTTCGTCAGACTTCAAGTTATCATTCCCCTGTGAAGCTGCCGCCTGTGGTGTACCACCTGACTTTGCACTGGCAGATGTTTCAGGTTCATGGGTATTTGAATACTCAATAAAATCCATTGAATTTTTATCAATGTTTGCCAGAACTTTATATGACTTAACAGCCCAAACCATAGATGAAACATTCGGATTAATAATTGGCAAATCAAGTCCGCTATGAAGTGCCATTGTTAAGAAATATTTATTTATGATTTCTCTGTTTGGAAGACCAAAGGAAATATTTGATACTCCAAGAACTGTTCTTAACCCTAATTTATTTTTTACAGTGTTAAGGGCTTCAAGAGTTTCAAAGCATGCCTTCTGCTCTGCTGAAACTGTTAAAGTTAAACAGTCGATAATTATATCTTCTTTTGGGATGCCATAAGACATTGCCCTGTTCATTATTTTTTCTGCAATAGCTACTCTGCCTTCTGCACTGTCTGGTATACCATTTTCATCCAATGCAAGTCCAATAACTGCAGCACCGTATTTTGCTACTACAGGTAAAATTGTATCTAAAACTGCATCTTCTCCATTTACAGAGTTAATAATCGGCTTACCATTATAAACTCTAAGTGCAGCTTCAATTACTTCAGGTTTTGTTGAGTCAATCTGTAAAGGCACATCAACGATTCCCTGCAACGCCTTTACGGTTTTTATCATCATTTCCTTTTCATCAATTTCAGGTAAACCTACATTTACATCTAAAATTTCTGCCCCTGCTTCTACCTGTTCTATTGCCTGCCCAAGAATGTAATCCATATCATCTTCTATAAGCGCCTGTTTAAATCTTTTCTTACCTGTTGGATTAATTCTTTCACCTACAATACGAGGCTGGTCCACTATAACTGTCTTTGTTGGAGAACATACTGCAAGGTGCTTCTTTGTATTATTTTCGTTAAAAGCCCCTTCTTTTTCTGCTTCAACAAGCATTGCCTTAACTGCTTTAATATAGTCAGGCTTTGTACCACAACAGCCACCTAAGGTTCTAACACCGTATTTAAGCATTTCTCTGTATATGGATGCGAACTGGTCTGCATCAACATCGTATGTGTTTGTTACAGGATCAGGCAAGCCGGCATTTGCTTTTACAACAATTGGTAAACTTGTCCACTTAGATATTTCCTCAACAATAGGAATTAAGTCTTTTGGTCCTAAAGAACAGTTTACACCCATTGCATCCACACCCAAGCCTTCCAGTGTAAGACACATGGCTGAAACTGAACAACCTGTGAATGTACGTTTATTTTCTTCAAATGTCATTGTTGTAATAACAGGCAGATTAGAATTTTCTTTTGCAGCTAAAACCGCCGCCTTTGTTTCCAATAAGTCAGTCATTGTTTCAATAACAATAATATCTGCATCTTTTGCCGCAACAACTTCTTCTTTGAAAATATCATAAGCCTCTTCAAAAGAAAGATTTCCTGTTGGTTCTAAAAGTTGTCCAATAGGTCCCATATCTAAGGCAACCATTGCATCTGTTCCTTTTGCTGCTTCCTTTGCATTAGCAATGGCAGCATTTATTAACTCATCAACAGTGTAACCTGTATCTTTCATCTTGTAACGGTTGGCACCAAATGTATTAGCATATACAACATCAGCTCCCGCCTCTATATATTGCTTATGAATATCTACAATCCAATCACTTTTTGTTATATTTAAAGTTTCTGGAACAGTTCCTAATTCCATTCCTTTTTGCTGAAGCATTGTTCCCATTGCTCCGTCTAATACAACATAATTTTTGTCAAATAATTTATTGTTCATTTATAGATTATCTCCTGTTTTCACTTGGGTGTTATTTTAATCTTTATTTAACTACAGGTAGTACCCTGTTTTCTAAACTGACATTTATCCTTAAAATTACAGAAATCACAATTCTTTTTGCTTGAAACTTTTAAATTATGTCCCAAACCTATAACACATGTAACAGACTTAGTTGGCGTAAGCATCATGCTACTGTTTACACACACACCGATTCTTTTAGGTGCATCCAATATATCCAAAAACTGTCTCTGCAATTCAAGTGGAAAATCTCCATATCCCAGACCAAATCTCCACGTATGCTCGTATTCTTTAAAATCTTTTAATATAATTTCTTCTGCCTTGTCACATACCTGTTCAATTACTGCAGAAGCCAAACTGTCTGTAACCATTGCCTCTGCCATACTTACAATCTGCTTTTTTCTAATTAAAGAATCCACTCCGCCTGATAAGGTTGCACACATAAAAACCGCCTTTTCGCAGTTTTCTAAATGTTTCTTGATTGAATTGCCCTTTAATTCAAAATTAGTACCTTCTACTATGCCATCAGCAATAGGGAAAACCTTGTATATAAATTTTCCCTTCATGTTTGCTTTTAATTCTTTTGCACATTTTGAAAGCATCTTCTCTGTCTGTTCATCAGGCTTGTTATTTCCATATCCTAAATATCTTAAAGCTTCACCAAAATTAACATTGTCAATTTCAATAATTCTATGACCATTCATTTAACCAACTTGTCCTTTTTATTTATTCTTTACAAGATTAGTCACACTGTCACTAATTCTTTTTGCCACATAAGGATCGTTCATTGTATAAATGTGAACACCGTCCACACCATTGGCAACAAGGTCAACAATCTGGTCAATAGCGTATGATATCCCGGCATCACGCATTGCAACCGGATTATCTCCAAACCTCTGTAAAACCTTAGATAATTTGGCTGGTATGCTGGCGCCACACATTGAAACCATTCTTTCAATCTGTTTTTTATTTGTAACAGGCATAATTCCTGCTTCAACAGGAACATCAATTCCTGCAACTCTTACTTTTTCAATAAAATCATAGAAAACATTGTTATCAAAGAATAACTGAGAAATTAAATGATCTGCACCTGCTTCTACTTTGATTTTTAAATTTTTAATATCTTCTACAATATTTGCTGCTTCCTGATGTGTTTCCGGATAACAGGCACCTGAAACATGAAAGCCCATATTTTTTGACATAATATATTCTGTTAAATCAGATGCGTATTTAAAATCATGTTTTACTTCATAATCAGGATTAGCGTCACCACGTAATGCCAAAATATTCTTAACACCTTTTTCATTTAAGTCATTTAAAATTCTGTCAATATCTGCTTTGGAATTATATAAGCATGATAAATGAGCAATTGTTTCTGTGTTCAATTCATTTTTGATTTTTGCGCATAAATCAACTGTTGTTGCCTTGGCAATTCCTGAGCCGCCGGCACCATATGTTACACTAATAAAATCAGGGTTTAAATCCTTTAATTCTCTTAATGTATTGTACACTGTTTCTACTCCACTTTCTCTCTTAGGTGGGAACACCTCAAAAGAAAACACTGTTTTTTTCTTAAAAATATCTGCTATATTCATCTTATTTTCACTTTCCTTATTTGCATTTTTCTAACTTATCTATTTATATTAGTTTTATTTAATTCCTGCAATTGTATTAGTTCTAATTATATTAATTTTCATATCATACCAATATATTTCAATACATTACTTTTATTAACACATTAATTTTTGCAAAACAAATTAAATCCAACTATTAAACACGTAATAATAATGCATACCGCAAAGAACGTACTCTCTATAAGCATAGAGAAAATCATTCCCACTGCAAACCAAAATAACGCAAATCCAAATAACCTATGCATACAACTCCTGTTTTATCTTCCTGTTTTACTAACAGTATATGCATGTATTATATTTTATTTGCTACTATTCCTTTTATTTAATGTAATCCCTATTCAACTACATCTTCATCATCAATAGTGTCATCTTCTTTGTTTGTAAACTTGTTTACAATATCAGGTACCATGTCAATTATTCTTGCAAAGCCATCCTGATCCTTAACACTTATAAGTTTTGATGAGCCATCCTTTATAACTAAAACAGCACTTGGTGTAATCTTACCGCCAACACCGCCTGTTCCATTATCGCCTTTTGAAAATGTACCTAGTGCCATTCCAAAAGATACATCTGCCATTGGTAAAATTATAGTTTCACCAATTACAATTGGTTCTCCAACCACAGACTTAGTTGTTATAAAATTTTCCATTGCCTTAAGCAAATCTTCTGAATTTTTCTTATTATCAGCCATAATCAAAGCCTCCTTATACTAACCGATTTTTTTAATTATACGGTGAATTTCTTTATTAAAATAAAATCTCAAGCCGTAATAAAGAACAACACCTAACATTATATGTCCACTTAATTTAACATTTCCATTAAATATTTCATTTTGAAAATCCGGTGTGATTTTTATTTTTTTAGGATTCACATTAAAAACCGAATAGCCCATGGCTATATAGCCTAATGTCTTTCCTGTTAAATCAGGACTTTCAAAACCAATTTCGATATTTCCTTTTATTTTTTTAGGGAAAATATGCCTTAATGTTTTTATAATAATTTCTTTTCCAAACTTAAATGCTTTTTTAGTAGTTGGACTGTTTATAAATGCCTTTATGGCTCTTACCTTCGCGCATTTTTCTTTGAATTTGTAATAAATATTCTTTATATTTTTTCTAACACTAAGTATAAAACCTTTTATATCTTTAATTTTTTCTTTCAGAAAATTAAAGATATAGTTTATATTAATGTGCGTTTTTTTTCGTTCTTTATTATCTGATTCTTGTTTTTTCTCAATTAAGCGATTTGTTTCTTCTGTTTTTCCAATATCTTCTGAAATTTTCTGTTCAAATGTTTTTTCAGAATTTGTATTTTCAGAATCATTTTTATTATTACCCTGAGTTTTTTGTTGTTTTAATTCTGTAGTCTCACAACTTTCTAATACTTTTTTGTCAGAAGTATCTTTTAGTGAATCCTGTTTTTGTGAACCCTGTTTCTTCAAATCAGTTTTCTCAGGTTTATATTTTTTATCTTTTTTTTGCTTTTTTTTCAAAAAATCAATTGGCACAAAAAATATTCTAAGTTTTGATACATTACCATCATTGCTGATTACTCCCTTGTAACTTACAAAACGAAGTAACCAGTGAGCTTTTATGGATAATTGATAATCTTTGTCAGATTTACTTCCCTGAATCTTATATGCGATAGGATAAAACAGGATTAACAAAGCCAGTGCAATAATCGCCAGCAAAAGTATTCCAATTATTTTTAATATTAATAAAAAAATATGTAACATAGGCTAATTCATTTGCTCCATAATATATTTCTTAACATTTACATTTCCTGTTTTTTCAAGGCATTCCATTATAATAAGTGTCATCATGTCAAGTGCCTCTTCCCTACCTTTTGCAATTCCAATTACAACCATATCAGACTTATGATACCATTTTTGAATCAAAACGTTAGAAGGATATATTTCCAATGTATCATAATCATTTCTTGGCAGAGTGATTACATATGTATCAAACGTTGGTTTTCTATTTTTAATTTTTCTTATAACCTTTCTTTTTTTGTCTAAAAGATTATAGCCTACATATAAATCCTCATACCAAATCATAATTATCCTGCCATTATTCCGTTAATAATTTCTATACAAGCCAGTTTTTCTGCCTTATCGTTGCAAATTGACAAAGTATTATATATATAATCCTGCAATTCGCTTATGTTATTAAAGAAGATTGGAAGTTCACTTAAAGCCTGCGCCATAACTGCCCTTGTAATCATTTTATCTGTCTCTTTAAATAACTCTCTGTATTCATTTATTAACTGTTCTTTTTGTTTTTCTAAATAAGCTTCATCAACTACATCGTTGTTTTCTACCTTATCCAGTTTTACAAACATACTGTCTGAATTTAGTTTAGGAAGCTTAAATACAATATTATATTCTTCCACCAAATCTAACTGTTTAATCTTGTCTGCGTAACTTTCTTTTATCTGGTCTGTTATGTCATAAGCTGAAAGGTGTGGATATATTTTCTCCTGTTCACCTTCGAGCATAACAAACATATCCTCTATTTCCTCAAGTGATTTTGAAGAAAATTTATTTAAAAATAACAAGTTGGTATTTTTTATTATTTCATCACAGCCTTTTACAACATTATCTTCTTCTTTTTCATTGTTAGTATATAAAATCAATAAAAGGTCATTTAGAACTTCCTGAACTCTCATAAGGTTGTCCATTTCATCATCTATATACATGGTTATATCCGATAATCTGTCCTTAAACTCATCATATCCTTTAGAATCCATTTCTTTAAACTTAACATTTTTCAGATTGTCAAATTCTTCATATAAATGGGGATAGTTAGTTGCCATTGTATCCGTCTTATAAAGCATGGAGCATGTTTTAATCATGTACAAAAAGTCGTCTAAAGCTTCCTTTGTGCCGCCGTTGTAAATTGACAAGCCGTTAGAGAGCATTTCGAAAAATTTATTTTTTGTAAGCCTTACAGGAAGTTGTCCAATAACATCTTTAATCTTACTGTTAATCATCATGTTATCTTCATCTTCTAAAATAAACTGCATAATTGTTCTTGTGAAATTTTCATCACTATAGCCACTAGGATAATCTTCTTCCCTGAATCTATACTCCACTCTGTTTACTGCATGCTCGTATACGTTATACTTGTCCACATAACATGTAATATCAGCTACCTTTTCAATAATGATATTTCTAATTGCCTCTAATTCCGCAATATTTTCCGAAAAATCATCTCCGCCATTGGCATACTTTTCAATTGTTTCATTGATAGTTTTAACATATTCATTAAAGCCGGGAGCTACCATGCCACCATCCTCTGAAACAGACACATAATATGTGTAATAATTCATCGCAAGACGAATTAAAGCATACTTGTTATTTATTTTCATAAATCCACCGGTATACTTTTTCAAACTTTCTTCAATGTTTCTATTTTTTAATAAATCTCCAACTATTTTCTTCATATACACTCTCTTTTAACATATAGAGTGCCTAATACAAGCGCTCTATGTTTTATTCTTTATTTGTAATTCCTATAATTTTCATATAGATATTTTATTTTAAAATGTCAGAAAAATCAAATGTAGCAAAATAATCCTTTGGAGTTTCTGCTCTTCTTATAAGTTCAACTTCTCCATTTTCTTTAAGCAATAATTCTGCTGACTTTAATCTTCCGTTGTAGTTATAGCCCATTGCAAAACCATGTGCGCCTGTATCGTGAATATATAAATAATCACCCATTTCAATCTTAGGAAGTTTTCTGTCTATTGCGAACTTGTCATTGTTTTCGCATAAACTTCCAACAACATCATATGTTTCAGTGCATGGTTCATTTTCTTTGCCAAGAACTGTAATATGATGATATGCACCATACATAGCAGGTCTCATTAAATTAACTGCACAGGCATCAACACCAATATATTCCTTGTAAATGTGTTTTTCGTGAACAGCCTTAGTTACTAATGCACCATAAGGTCCCATCATAAATCTTCCCATTTCTGTAAAGATTGCAACGTCGCCCATTCCGGCTGGAGTTAAAATTTCATCATAAACTTTGTGTACTCCTTCTCCAATAACCATAATGTCATTTGGTGTCTGATCAGGTGTATAAGGGATTCCAACTCCACCTGATAAATTAATGAACTTAATGTCTGCTCCTGTTTCTTTTTCAAGTTCAACAGCCAACTGGAAAATTGTCTTAGCAAGCATTGGATAATATTCGTTTGTTACTGTGTTTGATGCTAAAAATGCATGTATACCAAAATTCTTAACACCTTTTGATTTTAAAATCTTGAAGGCTTCAGTTATCTGTTCTCTTGTCATGCCATATTTTGAATCACCAGGGTTATCCATGATTCCGTTACAAACTTCAAAAATTCCACCTGGATTAAATCTGCAGCTTACTGTTTCAGGTATTCCACATTCCTTTTCCATGTAATCAATCATTGTAATGTCATCTAAGTTAATAATGCCACCTAATTCATTACAATACTTGAACTCTCCTTCAGGTGTTTCATTTGAAGAAAACATGATTTCATCGTTTCTAAAGCCTAACTTATCAGCAATCATAAGTTCTGTTGCAGATGAGCAGTCAACTCCACAGCCTGCTTCTTTTAATTTTTTAATAATAAATGGATTTGGAGTTGCCTTTACTGCAAAATATTCTCTAAATCCTTTATTCCATGAAAAAGCTTCATTTACTTTTCTTGCATTTTCCATAAATCCTTTTTCATCATAAATATGGAATGGTGTAGGATATTTTTTTACAATTTCTTCTACCTGTTCTTTTGTTACAAATGGTTTCTTATTCATTATTTTCAGTCCTCCTAAATATTTATCTACCGTAGATATCACAAAGATATCTTAGTCTTTCAATTTCTTTTGCACCAAACTGGCCGTCTAACATTCGCCATCTCCAGTTTGTCCCCATTGATGATGGAAGATTCATTCTTCCTATATATCCAATTTTTAAAATGTCCTGCATTTGAAAAATCACCAAATTAGCAACACTTTCATATGCCACTTTAAAAATCTTATCAACTAAATCTTCTACTGAGCCTTCTCTACACTCAACATACTCTCTTATGTAGCCAAGCTCACATTTTTCAAAGCTTGTAAAATACCCAACTAATGTGTCATTGTCATGAGTACCACCATAAGCTACAGTATTAGGCACCCAGTTGTATGGCAAATGATCATTACGCCTGTTACCATCAAAAGCAAATTCCAGAACTTTCATGCCGGGATAACCTGATTTTTCAAGTACCTCTACAACTTCAGGCATTTTTATACCTAAATCTTCAGCAATAATGTGTTTGTCATCTATGGACTCGTTAATTGCATTAATAAGTTTAAGTCCCGGTCCTTTTTGCCACTGACCGTTTCTTGCATCACTGTCTTCTGCAGGAATTGCATAATATTTGACAGTGCCTATAAAATGGTCAATTCTTATTACATCATATATTTTAGCTGAATGTTCCATTCGTTTTCTCCACCATGAAAAATCATCAGCTTCCATTTTGTCCCAGTCATAAAGTGGATTGCCCCATCTCTGACCTAAATCAGAAAATGCATCAGGGGGTACACCTGCAACTTTTTTAGGATTTAATTCTTCATCTAATTGGAACATGCCTGTATTCTGCCAAACATCAGCAGAATCCATTGCCACATATATTGGTATATCACCAATAATCAGGATTCCATTTTCATTAGCATATTTTTTTAATTTGCACCACTGCTCATTAAACTTAAACTGTATGAACTTGTAAAAGTCCATATCATCCTTTAGTTCTTCTTTAAAAGCCCCTACTGTTTCGGCTTCTCTAAACTTTATTTCCTTATCCCACTCACTCCAAGGTCTGCCTTCATATTTATCTTTGCAGGCTCTATACAAACTATAATCTTCAAGCCAGAATTCATTTTCTGTAAAAAACTCTTTATATTCATTTAATTCCTTATGATTACTATTCTCATAAGCCACTCTTAAAACTTCAAATCTTGAATTATAAACCAAGCCATAGTCAACATACTGGTCTTCAATATTCCATCTTTTACTGTCAACAAATTCTTTAGTCAAAAGTCCTTCTTCTATCAACATATCTAAATCTATAAAATATGGATTTCCCGCAAAAGCAGAAAAAGAAGCATAAGGGCTGTCTCCAAAACTTGTAGGTCCAAGAGGTAACACCTGCCAATATTTCTGTCTTGCTTTAACTAAGTTATCTACAAACTCATAAGCTTTTTTCCCAAAAGTTCCGATTCCGTATGGGCCCGGTAAACTACTAACAGGCATTAACACGCCTGCACTTCTGCTAAATTGTTCCTGCATATTATTTATTCCTTTAATATTTTTTACGTTTCATTTTTTTATGTTTGGACCTGCTACATTTCAACAGGATATAGCATTAATTCCTAGTCATTGCATTATAAATCACACTTCACACAAATCATAAACCATAGTTCTTATTTATGTTCATGTGTAAATAAATGTTCCTGACAATATTCCTTATTTCCTGAACATTTTGAGCAATATCTAAATGTTAATGTAGGATCATCTAATTCTGTTCTGCCACATATAGCACATTTATGTCTTGCACCATTTGCATAAACATTAGGCTTTGCTTTTTTAATTGACTTATTATATTGTGCTTTTCTCTTTATTGAGGAAGGTCTTCTTCCTGATTTTTTATCTAAAATAACATATATAACAACATTAAGTAATGATGCAGCAATTAACACAAGCACTATTAAACCTAAATTCATACTTGTTCTAAACGCACTGATAATGTCATAAATAATATATGCTACATATAGGAATCCAAACCATTTAATCTTAATTGGAATTATGAAATATAACAGTAATTCCTGTTCCGGATAAGTAAAAGCGTATGCTAAAAATATAGACATGTTAATGTAATATGTGCTTACATAGCCACCAATAATTACTCCAAATATACTGCCCATGGCTGTTCCATAAATAACTGTAAGAACTACATATAAAATAAGTCCTGCTATTACTGTAAATATAATTCCTGAAAAAATATACTTTGTGAAGCGTTCACTTCCCCATGTATGTTCAAGTTCACGTCCCAATGAATAATATAGGAATAGCATAATAATAGTAAAAATTCCTAAACTTTCAGGTGGTACTAAAATCCATGTAACCACTCTCCATATCTGTCCCTGAAAGATCTCGTATGGATTAAACTGTAAAAACTGATATAGTTCAGGAGTTGTCAACTGAATAACATATCCTATTACATAAGCAATGATTAAATACAATGGTAAATTTGGAATTGAAAAACTCTGTTTTCTTCTATTAAATTCTGACATTCTAATCTCCTTATTTTCCTAATATAACAATCCCATCTAATTTCTAGAGGGTTATAAGTCACATTCTTTGTTCTAAATAACCATATTACAGTATAATTTCTACAGGGTACTTTGTCAAACAAAGTACAGCTTTTTCTTTTAGTTTGTAAACAAACTTTTTTCACATCTTTTTCTGTTGTTTTTTTTTTCTATTTATAATATAATAATAAGTCGATTTTGATATTTTTATGTCAAAAGCATTTTAATAGGTAATAAAACATATATTTAATATACGTTACTCGTATTAATAAGGGTAATTAGGAGGCAAATATGAACGAGAATGCAAATTATAGTTTAGGTATTGATATTGGTTCTACTACTGTAAAAATTGCAATACTTGACCAAGATAACAATCTTGTTTTTTCAGATTACGAAAGACATTATGCAAATATTCAGGAAACTTTAGCTTTACTTTTAGATAAGGCACGTAAACAGTTAGGTTCAATTGAATTAAGTCCTATGATTACAGGTTCAGGTGGTTTAGCACTTTCTGAACATTTGAAAGTGCCATTTGTACAGGAAGTTGTGGCAGTATCTACTGCTCTTGAAGATTATGCACCACAAACTGATGTAGCAATCGAATTAGGTGGCGAAGATGCCAAAATTATTTATTTTACAAATGGTATCGAACAAAGAATGAATGGTATCTGTGCCGGTGGTACAGGTTCTTTTATTGACCAGATGGCTTCACTTTTACAGACAGACGCTTCAGGTCTTAATGAATATGCAAAAAATTATCAGGAGATATATCCTATTGCAGCCCGTTGTGGTGTATTTGCGAAAACAGATATACAGCCACTTATTAACGAAGGTGCCACAAAAGAAGATTTGGCGGCTTCAATTTTTCAGGCTGTTGTAAATCAGACTATTTCAGGTTTAGCCTGTGGTAAACCAATTAGAGGGACAGTTGCTTTCCTTGGTGGTCCCCTTCATTTCTTACCTGAATTAAAAAATGCATTTATCAGGACTTTAAAATTAGACGACGAACATGTTGTTGCACCGGAACATTCTCATTTATTTGCCGCTACAGGTGCAGCATTAAATCATAAAGAAAATATTAAAGTAGACATTGATGACTTATACGAACAGTTATCTCATGGTGTTCAGATGTCAATGGAAATCAAGAGACTGGAGCCATTATTCCAGAATCAGGAAGCTTATGACAAGTTTACTGAAAGACATAATAAGGCAAAAGTTAAAAAAGGTGACTTGGCATCTTACAGTGGTAACTGCTACCTTGGTATTGACTCAGGTTCTACTACAACTAAGGCAGCTTTAGTTGGCGAAGACGGTACATTACTCTACTCTTTCTATAGTGGAAACAACGGTAATCCGTTAAAAACAATTATTGATTCAATTAAAGATATTTACGCAAAGCTTCCAAAAGACGCTCACATTGTCCGTTCCTGTTCAACAGGTTATGGTGAAGCTTTAATAAAAAATGCCCTTCTTTTAGATGAAGGCGAAGTTGAAACTGTTGCCCATTATAATGCGGCTGCATTTTTTGAGCCACAGGTAGACTGCATTCTTGATATCGGTGGTCAGGACATGAAGTGTATCAAGATTAAAAACAATTCTGTTGACAGTGTTCAGTTAAATGAGGCCTGCTCTTCAGGATGTGGTTCATTTATTGAAACCTTCGCAAAATCTCTTAACTATTCTGTTGAAGATTTTGCCAAAGAAGCTTTATTCGCTTCTAATCCAACTGACCTTGGTACAAGATGTACAGTATTTATGAATTCAAATGTTAAACAGGCTCAAAAGGAAGGGGCCAGCGTTGCAGACATTTCTGCCGGTTTGGCATACTCAGTTATAAAAAATGCTTTATATAAAGTTATTAAAATATCAGATGCCAGAGACCTTGGTAGAAAAATTGTTGTTCAGGGTGGTACATTCTACAATGACGCCGTTTTAAGAAGTTTGGAAAAAGTTGCCCACATCCACGCAATCAGACCTGACATTGCAGGTATTATGGGTGCTTTCGGTGCTGCTCTTATTGCAAGAGACAGATATAAAGGCGAGCCTACAACAATGTTGAATCTTAAGCAGTTAGAAGAATTTACATACACAACTTCAATGACTAGATGCAAAGGTTGTACAAACTCATGTTTACTTACAATCAACAAATTCTCTGATGGCAGAAGATTTATAAGTGGTAACAGATGTGAAAAAGGTATTGGTGGCCAGAAAAACAAAGATAACATACCAAACCTTTTTGAATATAAACTTAAAAGAATGTTTGATTATGAGCCATTGTCACCTGACAATGCACCTAGAGGAATTGTGGGTATTCCAAGAGTTCTTAATATGTATGAGAATTTTCCATTCTGGGCTACATTCTTTAAGAAACTTGGCTATAGTGTTGTTCTTTCACCAGAATCATCACATAAACTTTACGAAATGGGTATTGAATCAATACCTAGTGAATCGGAATGTTATCCTGCAAAACTTGTACACGGACACATTACATGGTTAATTAAACAGGGTGTTAAATTTATTTTCTATCCTTGTATACCATACGAGAGAAACGAAACGCCTGATGCAAACAACCATTATAACTGTCCTATTGTTACATCTTATGCAGAAAATATAAAGAACAACGTTGAAGAATTAGAAGATCCTTCAATGAAGTTTATGAATCCTTTCATGGCTCTCACAAATGAAGAAACAATTACTTCACGACTTGTTGAAGAGTTTGGAAATGAATTTGGAATTAATGCCGGCGAGGTTAAGGAAGCCGCTCACTTAGCTTGGGAAGAACTTCTTAACTCAAGAAACGATATGGCAAAAAAAGGTGAAGAAACTCTTAAATACATGGAAGAAAACGGAAAGCGTGGTATTGTTCTTGCAGGCCGTCCATACCATGTTGACCCTGAAATAAATCATGGTATACCTGAAATGATTAATTCATACGGTCTTGCTGTTTTAACTGAAGACTCAATTTCTCATTTGGCAGAAGTTGAACGTCCGTTGATTGTATCTGACCAGTGGATGTATCACTCAAGATTATATCGTGCAGCTAACTATGTAAAAACAAGAGACGATTTAGACCTTGTTCAGTTAAACTCTTTTGGATGTGGTTTAGATGCTGTAACTACTGACTGCGTTAGTGATATTTTAACTAAGTCAGGAAAAATCTACACTGTACTTAAAATTGATGAAGTAAATAACTTAGGTGCCGCAAGAATCCGTATTCGTTCACTTCTTGCAGCAATTAGAGTTCGTTCAGAAAATCATTTTGAAAGAACAATTCAGCCTTCTTCAATTAACAAGGTTGAATTTACAAAACAAATGTATGAGGATAAATACACAATTCTTACACCACAGATGAGTCCAATTCATTTCAAAATGCTTCAGGCTGCTTTAAATTCATGTGGTTACAACTTTGAAGTAATGGACAGTAAACCATCATGCGTAGATGTAGGTTTAAAATATGTAAACAATGACGCCTGCTACCCTTCTTTAATTGTTGTTGGTCAGATTATGGAAGCTTTGCTTTCAGGTAAATATGACTTAAACAAAACAGCAGTTATTATTACTCAGACAGGTGGCGGTTGTCGTGCAACTAACTACATTGGTTTCATTAGACGTGCTCTTGAAAAAGCAGGTATGTCACATATTCCTGTTCTTTCTCTTTCACTACAGGGCTTAGAGAAAAACAGTGGCTTTAAGATTACACCAAAGTTTGCTATTAAGGCTGTTGAAGCTGCAATGTACGGTGACTTATTTATGAGAGTTGTTTACAGAACAAGACCTTATGAAGTAAACGAAGGCGAAACTGATGCTTTACATAAAAAATGGGAATATAAATTATGTAAAGAACTTGCCGATAATAAATTTGGTATCAGACGTTTTAAGAAAAACATGAAAAAAATCGTTAAAGAATTTGATGCCATTCCTGTAAAAGATATTAAGAAACCTAGAGTTGGTATTGTAGGTGAAATTCTTGTTAAATTCTCTCCTACTGCTAACAATAACTTAGTTGAATTATTAGAGTCAGAAGGTGCTGAAGCTGTAATGCCTGACTTGGTAGACTTCTTCCTATATGGATTTAGAAATGCTACTTTTAAATACGAGAATTTAGGTTTTGATAAAAAATCAGTTCGTATTAACAATTTAGGTATAAAAGCTATTGAATGGTTTAGAAATTCAGCCAAAAAGGCACTTATTGAGAGCAAGCACTTCACTCCTACTTCCGATATATGGGAAATGAGCGAAATGGCTGAAAAAGTTGTTTCTATAGGCAACCAGACAGGTGAAGGTTGGTTCTTAACAGGTGAAATGCTTCATTTGCTACATGATGGCGTTCCAAATATTATTTGTACTCAGCCTTTTGCATGTTTACCAAACCACATTGTAGGTAAAGGTGTAATTAAAAAATTAAGAGCCATGAATCCTGATGCAAATATTGTAGCCGTTGACTATGATCCCGGTGCCAGCGAAGTAAACCAGCTTAACCGAATTAAGTTAATGCTTGCAACTGCAAACAAACGACTAAATCAGGAAAAAAAATAGATAATTAGATAATTTCAAAATTATAAAGTAAAACAAAAAACCGGTTAATAGTTGTAATCTATGATGTGACCCCAAAAAGTTAGACTTTTATTGCGTAACAGGTTTTAATATCTGTTACGCATTTTTCATGCAACCAAGAGGCTGAGTCTGTATTGGACAGGACTCAACCATCCTAGTTTTTCTTTAATTCTTTTTTCATTGTAATATCTTATATATTTTTCAATTTCA